>JBLRXE010000078.1:0-8828 GCA_047920895.1 Roseovarius sp. | reverse complement strand
GCCGCGTCAGGCTTCTGGTGTCCCTTTGCCGCGCTGGTGCCGCCGTCGGATCTGGACAAGCTGCGCAAGGATCGACAGCGCGATCTCGTCCGGCGTCACCGCGTCGATGGCGAGCCCTGCGGGCGCATGCACCTGCGCCACACGCGCGGCCAGCCCCGCGACATAAAGGCCAAAGATACACATCAAAATCTGCCCGATCAGCATTGAATTGATGAAGGTCCAGGCCACATCCGGGTGATTGTCAAACAGATCGCTGCCCGGGAATATCCCGTGGATCAGCAAGCCGCCCAAGAGCACCGCCGCCGTCGGGCTGCCGGGCACCGAGAGGGTCAGGAGCGGCACCAGCGACGGGCCGACCATGGCGTTGTTGGCGCTTTCGGCGGCAATCACGCCCTCGGAATGGCCTTTGCCGAATTTCTGACGCTCGGGGCTGAATTTTCTGGCCTGATCATAGGCGATCAGCCCGGCAATCTGCCCCCCGATGCCCGGAATGAGGCCGATGATGGAACCGATTGCCGTGCCGATGCTGAGCGCGCGCCAGCGACGGATCACTTCGCGCATGGCCCGACCAATGGGGTGTTTTTGCACCGCGATCACATCGCTGCCCACCGGCTGACGCCCACGCGCGAACATCGCCAGTACCTGGGGGATGGCAAACAGGCCGATGAGGGCGGGCACGATGCTGATCCCGCCCGCCAGCGCGGGATGCACGATGAAACGTTGCGCGCCCATGATGTCGTCAAAGCCGATGGTGGCCAGCCACATGCCGATACAGCCAGACAGCAGCCCCTTGACCACGGAATTGGTATCCAGCGTGCCGATGACGGTCACGCCCAGAATGGCCAGCCAGAAGAGATGCGCAGGGCCAAAGGCCAAGGCCCATTTGGCGAGCAACGGCGTGAGAAAGATCAGCAGCAGAACGCCAAAGATGCCCCCCACCGCCGAGGACAGGAACGACAGTTGCAACGCCTCTGCCCCGCGTCCCTGCGTGGCCATCGTATGCCCGTCCAGCGTGGTCGCGATATTGGCGGGCGCGCCGGGGATCTTGAGCAGGATGGCACTGACCGCGCCGCCGGCGACGGTCGAGGTATAGGCCGCCCCCAGCAGGATCAGGCCATGGGCCGGTTCAAGGCGAAAGGTGAACGGAATCAGCAAGGCCACCGCCATGGTCGGTGAGAGGCCGGGGGTCGCCCCAAGGATCAGCCCGCCGATCGTGCCACCCACAAGCAGCATGAAGGCCACCGGCGTAAAGACATCTCCAAAGTAGTAGATGAATTCCAACGCTCCCTCCCGTTGCAGCCCCCGCCGAAAACGCCGGTTGATCTTTTACGGTAAGTGATGAAAACAGTAATGCAAATGTTTTCATTAAATCGCTGGAATGGTGACTTTAAATGGCGGATAAATATAAAGAAAAAGTTGATATTGTCGCAGTTGCCAAGGCCGCACGCGTGTCGCCTTCGACCGTGTCGCGCAGTTTCAACCATCCCGGTCTGGTCAGCCCCGCCACCCGCAAGCGCATCACCCGCGCGGTTGAAAAGCTGGGATATATCCGTAATCGCGCCGCCCAGTCGATGCACGGACGGCGCAACGCAACCATCGGTCTGATCGTGCCGACCATCGACCACGCGATCTTTGCCGAACTGATCCAGTCCTTTTCCGACTCCATCGACCGGGCCGGATTTACCCTGCTCATCGCGTCACATTCCTATGACCTCGACCGCGAATACGCGATGATGCGCAAGCTGATGGAGCATCGGGTGGACGGGATTGCGCTGGTCGGGCTGGAACACTCGGACGCCAGCCTGCGGCTGTTGCAGCAACAGCGGACGCCCGCGATGGCGCTGTGGAACTATGCGCCCGATTCCGCGCTGCCCTGTGTCGGGGCGGACAATCACGAGGCGGGGCGCATCGCCGCCGATCACCTGCTCAGCCTTGGCCATCGCGACATCGGGCTGGTCTTCCCGCGTCCCGATGGCAATGACCGCGCCAGCGCCCGCCTTGCCGGGGCGCGAGAGAGATTGCGGGCCGCAGGCGTGCCGCTGATCGACGGCTGGCAATGGGAGGCCTCCTACAGTATCGCACAGGCCAAGCAGGTGGCGCAGGATCTCTTGCAACGCGCGCACCGCCCCAGTGCGCTGTTGTGTGGCAACGACGTCATCGCGCAGGGGGTGATCTATGGGGCGCAAAGCTGCGGGTTGCATGTTCCTAGGGACATTTCGGTCATCGGGATCGGCGATTTCAAAGGGTCCAGTGAGATGGAGCCGGGCCTCACCACAATCCGGATGCCCGCCCGCAGCATCGGCGAGATTGCCGGGGAGAGGTTCGCGGACCTGATCACAGGTGCGCACGCGGATCATTTCCGTGTCTGCTGCCCCCTCGAATGTATCGTGCGCGGCACGTCACGCCCCGTGTGCGCGGATCCGCGCCACAAACGGCGGACTGTCTGAGGTGGACGATTTCGGCCAACCGGGGCTCGCTCAGGGGGCCATGCTGCGGCACCGCATTGAGACTGCGGACATCCGTGCAACAGCGTTCTTTCGCAACGTGTTTTGCCGTGAACCCGACAGGCTCTGGCGGCGCTGCGATCTGGTCCGCTCCCGTGTCTCAAGAGGGCAGATGTTGGCCCTTGTTGCCGTAGGGGCACGGCGGCTCTTGTAGGATTGTGCGCTTGCCATTAGCCTCGACCAACTTTCCCTGATGTGCACGGTGACACCCCTTGAGACCCGCTTCGGCAGAGAGGACGCACTTCAGGTTGCGCGCGGCGCTCTTGCATCGCGGCCTTGTGCCGCCCGATGCCCTGTGGACGCCGTTGGCCGGTGGGCGGAGCAACCAGAGTTGGCGTGTGGACACGCCGGATGTGCCAATGGTCGTCAAACTTTTCGGGGCAGGTTCCGGGAACCCCTTGTTTCCCAATGATCCGGCTTTGGAGGTCGCCAGCCTTCGGCATCTGGAAGGCACACACCTTGCGCCCGTCTGGCTCGATGATTTCCCGACGGATGCCGGGTATTGCGTTGTCTACCGGCATGTCGCGGGGCAAAGCTGGCAGGCGGGCGCGGCCGAAATTGCGACACTTCTGCACCGGGTTCACGGCCTGACCGGGCCGGGACATTTGCGCATGGCGCCCGATGGCAGCGCAGCACTTGTGCGGCAAACTGAGGCGATCCTCGCCCAATGTGCCCCTTCGAGCGCAGAAACCCTGCGAAAATTGCAACCCGCCAGAGGGATTCCCCCCTCAGGCCGCCGATGTTTTCTGCATGGCGATCCAGTGCCCGGAAATATTGTGGGGGCGCCGGGCGACTGGCGACTCATTGATTGGCAATGTCCGGCGATTGGCGACCCGTGCGAGGATATCGCGCTGTTTCTGTCGCCGGCGATGCAGCTGGCCTATCGCGGCCCGCCGCTGTCAGAGAGTGAGCGGCAAAGCTTTCTGACGACTTATCCGGATCGGGAAATCATCCATCGCTACCTGTCGCTTGCAGGGTTTTACCATTGGCGGATGGCGGCCTATTGCCTGTGGCTCGATTCGCGCGGGGATTGCTCTGCCCGCGCGGGCGCAGAGGCAGAAATCGCCGCGATGACCCAAGTATGCATCTGAAACTGCACAAAAAGTTATCATCCTGTTGCAGCGATACCTCTATGAGGCGAGTTTGGGCGCATGGAGAAATTTCAGGTTCCCTTGAGGCTTTAGGTATGGCATAACCATCACCAAGCCCTTTAGGGATGTAATGGTCCACAATGGATAGGAGTCTAAAATGAACAAGATCACAACGTTTGCAGCTGCCGCTGCACTGGCTGTTTCTGCGGCCGCGCCGGTTTTGGCAGAAGAAGCAAAAACAAACGCAGATCCGTTTGTGTCCACACAAGGTCAGGCTGCCGGTCTTGGCATGGGCCTGACTGCGGGCACGGTTGCCGGTATTGTTGCAGGCATCGTATTCGTGGCAGCGATCGCATCAGCCGATGGTTCGTCCTCTTCGACGACCACAAACTGATCGCGTCCAAAAGGACCGTGCGCTGAATTTGATACGAAAAGCGGGCAATGGCCCGCTTTTTGCATGTTCAGGGATAGGATGGGGACAGGGCCAACAACTCGTCCAATTGCCGGGCGATCCAGCCACGCGGGATGAAATGACCGCGGCTATGCACATCGAGCACCACCCTGCCCCCGGCACAGTCCTCCCATGAGATGCGCTGAAAGCTGAGCGGCGCTGTCACGCGCCATTCCCCGCGTGCCTCGCCGGGTTCGGCACAGCCCAGCCTGTCCCGCCAGAGCTTGACTGGCCATGTCGTCTCGCCCTCGGGGCCAAAGGGGAAATCCATCACCGTGTCAGAGGTGCCGTGAACATGGCGAATCTCTTGCGGGGCGGCCGCGCAGGTTTCCGATTGCCGCAAAGTCCCTGATACCGCCAGCAGGGCGGTCACGTCGTTTCCGTTTTCGCACACATAGCGCCACGCCATCGCGGACCCATAGGAATAGCCCGAGATAAAGAGGCGCGTGCGGTCTATCGGATAGCGTTTGGCGGCATCCTCGATCACGGCGGCGGCAAAGGCCACATCATTGGTTCGGGCGGTCCAGAAATCCCATGTCCTGCCCTCACCATTGGGGGCCAGCAACAGCACGCCGCGCCGCCTTGTGGCCCCCGCGACACGCGGATGTTTCACCACCACCGTGCCTTGCCGCTTCCACCCGTGAAAATGCAGCAGCACGGCAAGAGGGGTTTTCCCGTCCCAGCCGTCCGGTTCCAGCACATGATAGGACCGCGTGCCCAACGGGCAGGGCACCTCGGCATGACAGCGCTCTGTCTCAGCCTCGACTGCGAGAGCTGGCCCCGGCCAGAGACAACACAGGATCAATAACACAGAACGCATCACACCTCCGGCAAGTGACCTGCGTGCAGATTACGCCGCGCGCCGGAAATGTCATGTCACAAGGGTGTCAGGAGAGGCCCCGACCCATCTGCGCCGGGGCCGTCGCTCAGATCAACGCAAAGATGCGCGCAGGCCCGCCAGAGCCGCCGCGATGCTTGGGCGCACCGATCACGATGGTTGCCCCGGCGGCGGGCACCTTGTCGAGATTGGCCAGACATTCGATGCCGAACCGGCCCGTCGGCAACCAGGCGTAATGCGTGGCGAAATCGGCAGAGGGGCCGTGATCGAGCGACAGCGTATCGCTGGCGATCGAGCGGGCGCCGGTTTCCTCGATCAGCATCTGCGCCGCCTCGATGTGAAAGCCGGGATAGTGCTGTTTCTCGCCATCAAAGCCGCGAAATGCCTCGGTGCCGGTCTTGGCGCCCCAGCCGGAATGCAGCGCCACACAGGCCCCATCCGGGATCGGGCCATGGGTGGCAATCCACGCCTTGAGATCGTCAGGGGTGAGCGTCGTGTCGGCATCTTGCGCGGCGCGGGCGGCGATATCCACGACGCAGAGCGGTGCCACCAGATCGCCTACGGCGATTTCATCGACCGACGCGCCATCGGCAGAGAAATGCAGCGGCGCATCCACATGCGTGCCGGTGTGTTCGTTGACCGTCAGCGTCATCAGGTTGAAACCGTTTTCGGCAAAGTTGAAATTCTGCTCGGTCGAGATGCCGGGCGCACCGAAATAGGTCGGAAAATCCGCGTCATAGGTATGGGTCAGGTCCTCGACCGTGGCATGCCCATGCGCCAGAGCGGGCGTGCCGCCGAGGGGCGAAAAGGTGGCCGCCGCCCCGGCCCCCGCTGCGGCGGTGAAAAAGCTGCGGCGCGACAGCATCCTGTCCTTGACCGCGTTGATGATGCAGGCGTCACACATGGCATGTCCTTTCGGGTTTCAGTGCATATGGGGTGCAGCCTAGCATGATTCTGCGCTATGCAAGGGGGCGGCTTTGGTCGGAACTTGAAAACAAGGAGCATGCCATGGTGGCGCTGATGCGGTTGCTGATTTTCGGGCTGATCGCTCTGACCCTGCTTTATCTCGCGATTTCCCGGTATTCGCGTTCCGTGCGGCGGCAGAAAATGGCGCGTGACTGGGAAGAGGCGGGTCGCCCCGGTGACAGGAATGCCTATATAGAGACTGGGATGAAGCAATATGAGCACTCGCTGCGCAAGCGGCTGATCTGGCTGGTCTATATCGTTCCGGTGACGACGGTGGTGGTCATCATATATCTGACGAACTTCATGTAAGGGGGCCGGTAGATGGTTTATGTCAAATGGGTTTTCTGGGGTCTGTTCTGGACCGTCGTGATTGCGTTTCTGCATTACACGCTGCCGCAGCATGATGTGGTGCGGATCACCGATACCTATGAAAAGCGGGTTAATCCGGGCGACAACGCGCTCTTTTGGTCGCACGCCAATACCGGAGAGGACCCGACGGCGATTGAGCGCGATGTGTTCTTCATCCAGACCTTTCGCACCAATGACAGGCCGATGATTTATCGCAACGAGGATACGGGCTGGGGCTGGCCACCCTATTTCAAGTTCAACACGTCTAATTTGCAGGCCGAAGCCTCTGATCTGATTTCGAAAAAATCCGCGGAAACCCCGCAATGGGTGGTGGTGCGCCACTATGGCTGGCGCAACGAATTCCTGTCGATCTACCCCAATGCCGTCAGCATCCGGTCGGTCGAGGGGCCGGATGTGCGGATCATCCCTTGGGTCAAGATCGTGATCCTCCTCTTCCTCGCTGCATCGGCCTGGGCCATCCGCGTCCGCTGGCGGCGGTTCTGGCAGGGGCGGCAAGAGAAAGGCGATACGGAATGGAGAGTCGGACGCGGATAAAACCGCGCCCCGATGACTCAGCGTTTGCCGTAATAGAGGCCCACCACATGCTCTGCCTCGGCAAAGAACAGCCAACGTGACACAGCAATTCCCGCGACATGGGCGACCACCGCAACCAAGGCCAAGCCATGGCTGAAAGGCACCAGCAACAGCAGGATGGGCAGGGCATAGCCCAGACCAAAGGCAATGCCGCGCAGTTTCAGCGCGTGCTTGCGCCCGACCTGAAAGACCAGTTCGCGCAAGAGATAATTCGGTCCGGTATGGGGCGGCTCAAACGCGCGGACAGTGCCGATATGCCCCAGGCCCGTTGCCGTGGCCATATCCGTGCCCGAGGCGGCAAAGGCACCATCGCCGCGTACCCACCACAGGATTTGCAGCACGCCCGCAATCGGGATCAGGATCAGCGCCGCGCTGACCTGCCCCGCCAAAAGCGCGCCGCCGGCCAGTGAGATCACGATCAAGAGCGCCGGCGTCAGCGGGGTTTTCCAGCGCGGCACGGTCCTCAGTTGGGCATAGATCATCGAGGTGGTGAACACAGTGCCAAGCGAGAGCGCCGCACCAAGCCAGCCCAGGAGCGCCAGCCGTGTCTCCATGAACACAGGCCCTGCGCCGTAAATCCCCATGACGACAAGCGCCGCGACCGCGCAGACGCCTTCACGGCTCAGCCAGCTTGACCGCCACTGGCTAAATGCCTTCCACGCCCGTTCCGGATGCCCGAGGTGAAAGGTCGAGGCCATGAGCCCGCCCACGGCCAGTGCATAGGCGATGGCAAAGAAAACAAAGGCAACCCAGCCAGTGACCGCAGGCAGGCCCAGGCCCAGCCAGAACAAAAGGCCAAAGCCCAAGCCTGAAAGCGTGGTAAAGACGATGACGGAAGGGGCTGGATGCATCAGAGCTTCTCCAAAGTCTTGTCGAGCCAGCCGAGGAACCCCTTGGGTTCCTCGATCACAGGGGCCAGGAAGGGCGCCAGAATGTCGATCTCGCCCACCGGCTTGGGCTGGTCGAGCCGGTCCTTGGGGCGCGGCGGCAGGTATGTGTTGACGGGTTTGGTGGCCTGCTCTGGCATCAGATCCATGCCGCCGCGTTCGGCAGCGAGTTTCGAGACATCGCTTTCGGGGTCCGCGAAATCGCCGAAATGCCGGGCACCTGCGGGGCATGTGCGCACGCAGGCGGGCACGCGGTCCACTTCGGGGAGGTTCTCGTTATAGATGCGATCGACGCAGAGGGTGCATTTTTTCATCACCCCTTCGGCCTGATCCATCTCGCGGGCACCGTAGGGGCAGGCCCAGGCACAAAGCCCGCAGCCGATGCAATCGCTCTCGTTGACCAGAACGATCCCATCCTCGACCCGTTTGTAGCTGGCCCCCGTCGGGCAGACGGTGACGCAGGGCGCATCCTCGCAATGCAGGCAGGACTTGGGGAAATGCACAAGCTGCGCGGTGCCTTGCGCGGGCTGCACCTCGTAGCTGTGGATGCGGTTGAGGAATGTGCCCGAGGGGGCGGCGCCGTAGGGCTGCTGATCGCTGAGCGGTGCGCCGTAATTCTCGGTGTTCCAGCCCTTGCAGGCGGTCACGCAGGCATGACAGCCGACGCAGGTGTCAAGGTCGATCACGAGGCCCAGCTTGCGGGTGGTGGTTTTGGGAAGGGTTGTCATGGTCAGCCCTCTTGAGCGGGGAGGGGGCAGGACTGGGGCGCTGCCCGTCGCCATTGTCTCTCGGACCAATGGCGCGACAATGGCGACCCCGGAGTATTTCTGGAACAGTGAAGCCTCATGCGCCGACCTTCCACTCCAGGTGATCCGGGCCTTGGCCCACCGGCGATTTGATCGGGGGATAGGCCGGTTGCGATTCGTCGGGCGGCGGGGCTTTCTCGATCTTCACCCGCAGGTCGAACCACGCCGCCTGCCCGGTGATCGGATCGGAGTTGGACCATCTCAGACCATCCCCCCTGGGCGGTAAAAGCTCGTGGATGAGGTGATTGAGCAGAAAGCCGCGCGTGGCCTCGGGGGCATCCTCGGAGAGCGCCCAGGCCCCCTTGCGCTTGCCGATGGCGTTCCAGGTCCAGACCGTGTGTTC
>JBLRXE010000077.1:0-8830 GCA_047920895.1 Roseovarius sp. | reverse complement strand
TTGATGACCTCGCGCGAGGTCATCAAGCCCGCTCTGAAAGAAGAGTTCGGCTATAAGAACGACATGCAGATCCCGCGTCTGGAAAAGATCGTGCTCAACATCGGCTGCGGTTCCGAGGCTGTGCGCGACTCCAAAAAGGCGAAGTCGGCACAGGAAGATCTGAGTGCCATCGCCGGTCAGCGCGCTGTCGTCACCAAGGCCCGCAACTCCATCGCCGGTTTCCGCGTTCGCGAGGATATGCCGCTCGGGACGAAGGTCACGCTGCGTGGCGACCGCATGTATGATTTCCTTGACCGTCTGATCACCATCGCGATGCCGCGTATTCGCGACTTCCGCGGGGTTTCGGGCAAGTCGTTCGATGGGCGTGGCAACTATGCCATGGGCATCAAGGAACATATCATCTTTCCCGAAATCAACTTCGACAAGGTCGACGAAGTTTGGGGGATGGACATTGTCATCGCAACCACGGCGAAGACCGACGCTGAAGCCAAGGCGCTGTTGAAGCTTTTCAACATGCCCTTCAACAGCTGAGCCGGGGGAGGATAGATCTATGGCTAAGAAATCAATGATCGAGCGCGAGAAGAAGCGCCAGGTGCTTGTGGACCGTTTCGCCAAGAAACGCGCGGCGCTGAAAGTGATCATCAATGACCAGAGCAAGCCGATGGAAGAGCGTTTCCGCGCCTCTCTCAAGCTTGCTGAACTGCCGCGCAACAGCTCGGCCGTGCGGCTGCACAATCGGTGCCAGCTTACGGGCCGTCCGCATGCGTATTATCGTAAACTCAAAGTGTCCCGGATCATGCTGCGCGAGCTCGGCTCGAGCGGGCAGCTGCCCGGCGTCGTGAAATCGAGCTGGTAAGGAGGGCAGAGATATGAACGATCCTATCGGCGATATGCTCACCCGTATCCGCAACTCGCAGATGCGTGGCAAGTCCACGGTGATGACCCCCGCCTCGAAAATGCGCGTGCGCGTTCTCGATGTGTTGGCCTCCGAGGGCTATATTCGTGGCTATGAGATGACCAAGGATGCCAATGGCCATTCTGCCATCGAAATCAGCCTCAAATATTATGAAGGCACGCCTGTCATTCGCGAAATGAAGCGGGTTTCCAAGCCCGGTCGTCGCGTATACTTGGGTGTCGAGGACATTCCGCAGGTCCGTCAGGGCCTGGGTGTGTCGATTGTCTCCACCTCCAAGGGTGTGATGTCGGATGCAGCCGCGCGCGCAGCCAATGTTGGCGGCGAAGTGCTCTGCACTGTCTTCTAAGGGGACCTGGACATGTCACGTATCGGCAAACAACCCGTGTCTCTGCCGGATGGCGTCACCGCGACGCTGTCGGGACAGACGATCGAAGTCAAAGGCCCCAAGGCGACCAAGAGCTTTACTGCGACGGATGATGTCACCATCACTATCGATGGCGACGTCATTCTGGTCACGCCACGCGGGAAATCCAAGCGCGCCCGCCAGCAGTGGGGGATGACCCGGACGGTCATCGCCAACATGGTGCACGGTTCCAAGGATGCCTTCAAGAAAGAGCTTGAAATTCGCGGTGTGGGCTATCGTGCCCAGATGGCGGGTAACGTGCTCAAGCTGAACCTCGGCCTCAGCCATGATGTCGATTTCCCCATTCCGGAAGGTGTGACTGTTACCGCACCCAAGCCCACCGAACTGGTGGTCGAGGGCACGGACAAGCAGCTCGTTGGACAGGTTGCGGCCAATATCCGCGACTGGCGGCGCCCCGAGCCCTATAAGGGCAAGGGCATCCGCTACAAAGGCGAGTATATCTTCCAGAAGGAAGGCAAGAAGAAGTAAGGACGCGACAGATGGCAAACAGCAAAAGAAAACTGTTCCTCAAACGCCGCCTGCGCGTTCGGAACAAACTCCGCAAGGTCAACGCAGGGCGCGTGCGCCTGAGCGTTTTCCGCTCCAACAAGAACATCAGCGTGCAGCTGATCGACGACGTCAACGGTGTGACGCTCGCCGCCGCCTCGACCCTCGAAAAGGATCTGGGCATGGTGGGCAAGTGCAATGTCGAGGCTGCCGCCAGGATTGGCACCGCGATTGCCGAGCGGGCCCAAAAGGCCGGCATCACCGAGGCCTATTTCGATCGGGGCGGCTTTCTGTTTCACGGGCGTGTCAAGGCAGTTGCCGACGCCGCGCGTGAAGCTGGCCTGAAGATTTAAGGAGACGAGAGAATGGCAAGAGAAGACAACCGCCGCGACCGTCGCGACCGCGAGGAAGCGCCGGAATTCGCCGATCGTCTCGTCGCGATCAACCGCGTGTCCAAGACGGTCAAGGGCGGTAAACGCTTTGGCTTCGCGGCACTGGTGGTCGTGGGCGATCAGAAGGGCCGTGTCGGCTTTGGCAAGGGCAAGGCCAAGGAGGTCCCCGAGGCCATCCGCAAGGCCACCGAGGCAGCCAAGCGCGCGATGATCCGCGTGCCGCTGCGCGAGGGCCGCACCCTGCACCACGACATGGAAGGGCGCCATGGCGCCGGCAAGGTCGTGATGCGCACAGCGCCGCACGGCACCGGCATCATCGCCGGTGGTCCGATGCGCGCCGTGTTCGAGATGTTGGGTATTCAGGACGTGGTCGCGAAATCGACCGGGTCGCAGAACCCCTACAACATGATCCGCGCCACGCTCGATGGTCTCAAGAAAGAGACCAGCCCGCGTATGGTGGCGCAGCGCCGTGGCAAGAAGGTGGCCGACATCCTGAAAAAGGGTGACGAAGCGCCGGTTGCCGAAGCGGCAGAAGCGTAAGGAACCGGACAAATGGCAAAAACCATCGTCGTCAAGCAGATCGGCAGCCCGATCCGCCGCCCCGAAGATCAGCGCCAGACCCTCATCGGTCTGGGGCTTAACAAGATGCACAAGACCCGCGAGCTCGAGGATACACCCTCGGTGCGCGGCATGGTCAACAAGCTGCCGCATCTGGTGAAGATCATCGAGGAGCGCGGCTAAACCTGCGCAGGCTGGGATTTCTCAGCCAATAGAAATCAGAACGCCCCGGTCCGTGAGGATCGGGGCGTTTTGCATGATGCAACGGGGTCATCCTTTAGTCGCGTCCGACCAGAATCAGCGCCGGGCTCTGGCATGGGGCGTGATTGGTTCAGAGCCGGGGTCGATCCGGGGTCTTGAGCCGCTGATCGCCCATCCGCATCGCTTTGAGTAGGAAGGCCGATGTCTGACCAATGTTCAGGTGGTTGCGACCACATCCATACCAAAACAACCCATGCACCGATCGACAATCACACCTGTCACTGTTCTGGCTGCAAGAGTGTGAGAGGACAGGACGCCACGCATGTGGTGTTCTACAACCATGGTGATGTCGTGGTGGACAATGAGGCAGGGTTGAAACGCCAGCCGTTCAACGCCAACAATCCCGATGGCCCGCTGGAGCTGTGCACCTGCGGCACGCCCATCATGCTCGATGACAAGCAGCACCGCATCCGCGTGATCGTGCCCAACCCGTCCTGACAGGGCTGCTGGCCGGGGCGCATGTCAGCCCCGGCCATGCGGCGCGTCAAAGTCGAGCACCGGATTGATCGGAATGATCCGGTTCGGATTGATCGTGTCGTGGCTGTAATGGTAGTGTCGCACGATATGGTCAAAGTTGACCGTCTCGGCCACTCCCGGCCATTGGTAGAGCTCGCGCAGGTATCCCCAGAGGTTGGGGAAATCCACGATACGCGCCCGGTTGCATTTGAAATGCAGGTGGTAGACCGGATCAAAGCGGATCAGCGTGGTAAAAAGCCGCCAGTCGGCTTCGGTCACGCGGTCCCCCATCAGGTAGCGGTTGCGGCCGAGGCGTTCTTCGAGCCAGACGAGGCTGTCAAAGAGGGGGTGCACGGCGCTGTCATAAGCCTCTTGGCTGGTGGCGAAACCGGCCTTGTAGACGCCGTTGTTGACGGTGTCATAGATGCGCGCATTCACCGGCTCGATGGTGGCGCGCAAATCCTCAGGCCAAAAATCAAGCGTGTTGCCGGTGATCCCGTCAAAGGCGGAATTGAACATGCGGAGGATCTCGGCGCTTTCGTTCGAGACGATGGTGTTGCGCTCTGTGTCCCAGAGGATCGGCACCGTCACGCGGCCTGAAATCTCGGGATCAGCCTTGAGATAGATGTTGCGCGCAAATGGCAAACCATAGAGCTGGTCTCCGGTCGCGCCGGGAAAATCGGTGGCGAAGGTCCAGCCCTCTGACAGCATGTCGGGATGCACGACTGAGACCCCGATATGATCCTCCAACCCTTTGAGCGCGCGAAAGATCAGGGTGCGATGCGCCCACGGGCAGGCTAGGGAAACATAGAGGTGATAGCGCCCGCTTTCCGCCTTGAACCCGGCTTCGCCCGAGGGACCGGCGCTGCCGTCCGGGGTGATCCAGTTGCGGAATTTTGCCGTCGAGCGGACGAATCTTCCACCCGTCGAGCCGGTGTCATACCAAGTGTCCTGCCATTTGCCGTTGACCAGTTGGCCCATGTCGATCTCTCCTCTTTTCATCCAATCTAGGGTCCAGAGCAGGGCGTGGTAATCCACAGCGCCGCGCAGCGCCCGTGCAGGGCTGCACATGTCGCGAACGGGTCCGGGGGCTTCGTTTCTTCGTTTGCAGCCATGCGGCGCTGCGCCTATAAGCGGTCCATGACGAAGCCCGCGACCGGGCCGGAAAGGTGTGCGATGATCGGCTGACCCATGTCGGGGGCGGATCGCGCGTCGTCGGGGCCACATGGCCCGCTCACCCCTTTTCGCCCTGTCGCGCGACCAAGGTTAAGGGGACTGCCATGCGATTTGCCACGATTTTGACCGCGCTCTTGAGCAGCACGGCTGCCCACGCCCATACCGGCCATCTGGCCGAGGTTGCCGGGCATGGCCATTGGCTTGGCGCGGCTGCTCTTGGGGCGGCGATAGCGATTGGCCTCTGGGCGGGTCTCCGGGGGCGCAAGAATCGTGCGGCGGCCGAGGTCGAGGAAGATACCGACGAAGAAGAACCGCAGGAGGCATGAACATGGTCAAGACGGGTGTGATGATCTGCGGGCATGGCTCGCGCAGCCAATCGGCGGTCGATGAATTCAGCGTGTTGGCGGATAAGCTGCCGGGCTATCTGCCCGATGACTGGCTGATGGAATATGGCTATCTCGAATTTGCCAATCCGGTGATCCGCGACGGTCTGGACCGCCTGCGCGCGGCGGGTTGCGAGCGGATTCTGGCGGTGCCGGGGATGCTCTTTGCCGCGATGCATTCCAAGAACGACATTCCCACCGTGCTCAACACCTATGCCGCGACCCATGGCATTGAGGTGCGTTATGGCCGCGAATTGGGCGTGGACCCCAAGATGATCGCCGCCGCCGGGGCACGCATCCGCGAGGCGATTGACCGCGCCAATGTGAAACATGGCGAGGTTGGCCTGCATGACACCTGCCTTGTGGTGATCGGACGCGGCGCGTCGGACCCGGATGCCAATGCCAATGTCGCCAAGATCGGGCGGCTCTTGCACGAGGGCCTCGGCTTTGGCTGGTGTGAGGTGGGCTATTCCGGTGTCACCTTCCCGCTGGTGGAGCCGTGCCTGCAACATGTGGTCAAACTGGGCTACAAGCGCGTGGTGGTGTTCCCCTATTTCCTCTTTTCCGGCATCCTGATCGACCGCATCTATGGCTTTACCGACCGCGTCGCGGCAGAGCATCCGGGCATGCAATTCGTCAAGGCCGGGTATCTCGGTGATCACCCCAAGGTTCTGGAAACCTTTGCCGAGCGTGTGACCGAGCAATTGAGCGCCCTGCCACCGCCCAATTGCGGCACCTGTCAGTATCGCACGCAAATCCTCGCCATCGAAGGCGGGGCTGTGCAACGCATCACGCCCGAACAGCGCGCCGCCTTGGCTGAGGCACGGGGCGCGGGGCATCCCGCCTTTGGCGATGTGCCGCCGCCCACCTGTGTCATGTGCAAATACCGCACGCAAATCTTGGGTTTCGAGGCCGAGGTGGGCGCCGTGCAAGAAAGCCATCACCACCATGTCGAAGGGCAGGGCGCCTCTGCGCCCGGCTCGAACGTGGCCGATTGCACGCTTTGCGACACGTTCTGCACGGGGCTGTGCCGGTTGGAGGCGCAGGCGAACCACCATCATCACCACGATCATGGCCACGGGCACGATCACGGGCATGATCATCACCACCATGATCATGACCACCATCACGCGCCCTATCCCCATGCCCGGCATCCGCACGGGCCAGAGAGCGCGCGGCGAACCAAGGTCTGAGCACGGTTTCTTCTTGGTGAAAATACTCCCGCCGGAGGCTCTGACGCTCGCGGCATTCGCAAAGGCATGACAGTGCGCCCCTATGAAAAGAACCCCTCTGCCATCTATGAGATGAGTTTTGCCACCGTGCGCCAAGAGGCGCGGCTGGAGCGATTTGGCCCCGGTATGGAGGCGCTTGCGATCCGGCTCATTCATGCCTGCGGCATGGTCGAGGTGGCGGATCGTCTGGCGTTTTCCAGCGGGGCTTATGCGGCGGGCCATGCCGCCTTGCAGGCCGGCGCGCCGGTGTTTTGCGATTGCGAGATGGTGGGCGCGGGGATCATCCGTCGCTATCTGCCGCGCGACAATGAGGTGATCGTCACCCTCAACGATCCGCGCGTGCCGGGGATCGCTGCGGGGATCGGCAATACCCGTTCGGCGGCAGCGGTAGAGTTGTGGGCGGAACGGCTCGAGGGGGCTGTGGTGGCAATCGGCAATGCGCCCACCGCGCTCTTTCATCTTCTCGAATTGCTCGACGAGGGGGCGCCGCGCCCGGCGTTGATCTTGGGCTTTCCGGTGGGGTTTGTCGGGGCCGCCGAGAGCAAGGCCGAACTGGCGAACAACCCGCGCGGCTGCGAATTTGTCGCCCTGCGTGGACGGCGCGGCGGATCGGCGATGGCGAGTGCGGCGGTCAATGCGCTTGCCGCCGGATTGCCGGAGGTGGGCGCATGACGGGCAACGTGGACCCTTGGCTGCATATCGTGGGCATTGGCGAGGATGGGATGGATGGGCTCTTGCCTGCGACCCGCGCCATTGTCGAGGCGGCAGAGGTGATCGTGGGGGGCGAGCGGCATCATCATCTCTCTGAGGCCGTGCGCGCCGAGCGGATTGCCTGGCCATCGCCGTTTGATGCGCTGACTGGCCTTCTGGCGGGGCTGCGCGGGCGCCGCGTGGTGGTTCTGGCCACTGGGGACCCGCTGTGGTTCTCGGTCGGCGCACGGATCGGGCGGTCCTTGCCGCCCTCTGAGATTGTCTATCATCCGCAGTTGTCGGCCTTTCAATTGGCTGCGGCGCGGATGGGCTGGAGCATGGCGGATCTCGAGACGCTGACCGTGCATGGCCGCCCGGTCGAGCAGATGATCGCCTTCATCCAACCCGATGCGCGGCTCTTGATCCTGACCACCGGGGCCGAAACGCCCGCGCAGATCGCGCAGTTTCTGACCGAACGGGGGTTTGGGCAATCGCGGATGACGGTGCTGGCCAATATGGGTGGGGCCGAGGAGGCGCGGTTTGACGGTCTGGCGACGGGCTGGGCGCATATGGTGCCGCCGTTCAACACGCTGGCGGTCGACTGTGTGGCAGCACCCGAGGCCGCGTTGATGCCCCGTGTGCCGGGATTGGCGGATGATCTCTTTCAACATGACGGCACCATGACCAAGCGCGAGGTGCGCGCGGCCACGCTGGCCAAGCTGATGCCGATGCGCGGCGCGCTCTTGTGGGATATCGGCACCGGTTGTGGATCGGTCGCGGTGGAGTGGATGCGCGGCGCGCGCTATGCCCGCGCGATTGGCATTGAGCCGCGCGCGGATCGGCGCGCGATGGCGGCGGCGAATGCCTTGGCGCTTGGGGTGCCGCGGCTGGAATTGATCGAGGGCCGCGTGCCCGAGGCGTTGGCAGGGCTTGATGCCCCCGATGCGGTGTTCATCGGCGGCGGGTTGTCGGAGGCGGTGTTTGACGCGGCTTGGGCTGCACTGCGCCCCTTGGGGCGGCTGGTGTGCAATGCCGTGACGCTGGAGAGCGAGGCGGTCTTGGTGGCGCTCTACAAGCGACACGGTGGCGATTTGGTGAAATTGCAGGTCAACCGGGCTGAGCCGGTGGGCGGGCTGACGGGTTGGCGGCCGCTCATGCCGGTGACGCAATGGAGCCTTGTGAAGAGATGAGCGGCGGGCGTCGGAAGTGAGTATTTTGGGAACGATGAAAGGCGGGCGCGCGCATGGCTGGTAAGCTTTTTGGCGTGGGTCTGGGGCCGGGCGATCCGGAGTTGATGACGCTGCGGGCGCATCGGCTGATTTCGGGGGCGCGGGTTGTGGCCTATCCGACATTGGCGGGCGGCGAAAGCTTTGCCCGCGCGATTGCCACAGGGGCGATTGCGCCGGGCACGCGCGAGATCGTGATGGATGTGCCGATGAGTGTCGAGCGTGCGCCGGCGCAGGCGGCCTATGACCGGGGGGCAGCGGAAATTGCCGGGGCGCTCGATGCGGGCGACGATGTGGTCTGTCTCTGTGAGGGCGATCCGTTTTTCTATGGGTCGTTCATGTATCTCTTTGCCCGGCTGAGTGGGCGCTATGCGGTCGAGGTGGTGCCCGGAGTCACCTCGATCGCGGCCTGTGCGGCGCGGGCGGGGCGGCCCTTGGTGGCGCGCAACGAGCGGCTGACGGTGCTGCCCGGCCCCTTGCCCGAGGCAGAGTTGCGGGCGCGCATCGAGGGGGCCGAGAGTGTCGCCATCATGAAGGTGGGGCGGCATCTGGCCAAGATCCGGGCGGTGATTGACGATCTGGGGCTGACCGCGCAAGCGGTTTATGTCGAACGCGCGAGCCTGCCAGAGG
>JBLRXE010000076.1:0-8853 GCA_047920895.1 Roseovarius sp. | reverse complement strand
GGGGCAGGGCAGGGTCTGCCGTGGCCGGGGCGGGGCAGAGATTGCCCAGATCGCGGATGTCATGCCCGAGATCGCCAAGCGCCTCGGTCAGCCCTGCGGTGCGATAGGCATCGGGGCCCATCAGACAGCCGCGCCGGTCCTTGCCGCTATCGACAGGGGCACCAATGAGGAGGATGGTTCGAGGGGTCATGGCAAACTCGCGCATTTGAGGTTCAGGCATCAGGATGCTGCCGAATTGAGTTGATTTGAAGGGGATCTTTTGCACAAATAGAGCAGTATTTGTGCAAAATGGATCAAGGAAATTGCGAAATGGACGATTCCGACCAGAGATTGATTTCCATGCTGCGACATGACGCGCGCGCCTCCTTGTCGGATCTGGCGATTGGTCTGGGCATGTCGCGCACCACCGTGCGGGCGCGGATTGATCGGTTGCGGGCCAGTGGCGCGATTGTCGGCTTTACCGTGGTCCTGCGCGGGGACGCCGCCCGCGATCCGGTGCGGGGTCTCATGATGCTGGGCATCGAGGGGCGCGGCACCGATCGGATCTTGCGCCAGCTCAACGGGTTGAGCGCGGTGCGCGCGACCCATACCACCAATGGCCGGTGGGATGTGATCGTCGAGATCGGCACTGAAACGCTCGAGGAACTGGACAAGGTGCTGGCGCAGATCCGGCGATTCGAGGGGATCGCCCAATCCGAGACAAGCCTGTTGCTCAATACCTGGAAATCGGGCGCCTGACTCAGGTTTGGCGCGCGCGCAGCGCCATCAGCCAGAGTGCCGCGAGACCGAGAGAGGCCAGCATATTCCAACTCGCCATCGACAGGCCCAGCATCTCCCACGGCACCTCGTCGCAGCGCACCAGCGGGGCCGACATGATCTGCTCAAAGAGGGCGTCGGCGCTGAGCCCTCCTGTGCCGGAGGAGGAGCATGTGGCCGGACCCTGCCACCAGCCACGCTCGACGCCGGTGTGATAGCCGCCGATCCCGGCGGTGGTGAGGGCGGCCAGCAGGCCCCCGAGGCTGAACAGGCGGGGCAGCGCGAGCAGAGCGGCGGCCCCGAGTGCTATGGCGATGACATGCGGCCAGCGTTGCCAGATACAGAGCTTGCACGGTGCCATGCCGCCCAAATGCTGAAAGCCAAGCGCGCCCAGCATGAGCGCCGCAGAGCCACCCGCAGCGAGGATAATGAGATGTTTCTGGCTCAGTTTCATCAAAAAAACCTCGTTGCGTAAAAGCCGCCAAAGAGCAGGACCACGAAAGCGATGGTCATCAGCCCGAGGCGCCGTTCGATGAAATCGCGCACCGGGGCGCCGAATTTCCACAAGAGCGCCGCGACCAGAAAAAAGCGGATGCCCCGCGCCAGGATCGACGTGGCGATGAACACGCCGAGCGGCATTGCGGTCCAGCCTGACATGATCGTGATGACCTTGTAGGGAAAGGGCGTGACGCCGGCGGTCAGCACGGCCCAGAAGCCGAAATCATTGAACAGCTCGTTGAACTCGACCATCGCGTCGCCCTTGCCGAGGGTCGCGAGGATCGGTTGGCCGATTTCCTGAAAGGCAAAGGCCCCGATGGCATAGCCCAACAGCCCGCCCAGAACCGAGGACACGAGCGCGACCGCGGCGATCAACCAGGCCCGCGACGGGCGGCTGAGAATCATCGGGATCATCAGCACGTCGGGGGGGATCGGAAAGACCGAACTTTCGATGAAGGACACCGCCGCCAAGGCCCAAAGCGCATGGCGGTGATTGGCCATGCGGATCGTCCAATCGTAAAGGGCACGGATCATCAGGGTCTCTCGGATTGTCTGACGTGAGACACCACGCCCGCTGGCCGGGGTCAAGGCCCCAGAGGGTTGGCGCGCAGATTCCGCCAAGATTGTCCTTTTCGCCACTGGACGCCGGTCCCGCGCTTGGCTAGAGAAAGAACAGGGCCCAAGTGGCGGAACGGTAGACGCAGCGGATTCAAAATCCGCCGCCTTTACGGGTGTGTGGGTTCGAATCCCACCTTGGGCACCAAAATTTCCGTAGTAAATCATTGCTCTTATTGGATGGTTTCATCCCCTGTCGCCCCCTGCACCCACAACCTTGCTCATAAATAATGAGTGGGTTGTGTGAAATTTCAGCGTGCGCACGTCAAAGTGGATAACCGGACGGGCTATTGCATTTCGCGCAGGTGAGTTCACGAGGCGCTGAAAGCGTCGATTGCAAAGACGGAATGGGCCGCGCCCCCTCGGACGCATACAGAAAGAGACCCTTGTTGCCTGTGGCCCATACCACCAGCACGTTGACCCCATGTTGGCACGCGCACAGAGGGGCGTGGTGGCGGCGGCTGAGGCTGCGTTGGCCTGTTGGGGTAAGGGAGCCGACCCGCGCGCGCCCAAGAAGGCGTAATCTGTGTTGAGCCCGACCGCAAAGGTGAGGGGGAGGGTGCACCCCAACGGAGGAATGGAAGGTTTCCCCCTGGATTTTCACGCAATCAGCCTGTCTTATCGGTGAAAATGTATCGGGCAGGCGTCAATAGTCGCGTTCAAAAAACACGCCGAGGCCGGAAGCCCCATCGTTCGAGGCACCGCCCTTGATCGTGATGTTGTCGCTAAGGTCGA
Organism: Roseovarius sp.; assembly: GCA_047920895.1. Taxonomy (GTDB): domain Bacteria; phylum Pseudomonadota; class Alphaproteobacteria; order Rhodobacterales; family Rhodobacteraceae; genus Roseovarius. The sequence goes on along the minus strand of JBLRXE010000076.1, from coordinate 6,249 downwards.
AGTTGAGGTTGATGCGCTGCTTGCCTTCACTGTCGGCCGTGACTTCGGTATAGACCTTGTCCGAGATATAGGCGCCGGCGCTGACCTGGGTGCCGCCATCCGTGGTCTGCGTCACGTCCAGATCCGAGAGGCCGATCGCGCCACGCAGCTTGCCCACGACATCTGCGTTGCTGTTGCCCGTCAGAGTCGCCACCGCGGATGCCATCTGTGCGGCCTGAAACGCCGAGATATTATCCAGCCCGCGCCGGAAGATGAGTCGCGACACGACCTCTTCCTGTGGCAGATCAGGATCTGAGGCAAAGCGCACCTCGGGCGCGCTGGCGAGGCCTTCGACGATCACCTGAATGTTGACATCGTCTGCATCGGTGGTTGCCACGAAGCGCAGATAGGGATCGAGCGATCCTTGCATGGTGATGCGCCCCTCTGTCATCGTGAGTCTCTGGCCCAGAATGTCGATCCGGCCCCGGATCAACTCGAAAAAACCGTCGGGGGCGACGGCCTCGCTGGTCCCGGCAAGCCGCAGGCTACCGCCCAGTTCGGCATCAATACCCCGCCCACGGACAAAGATCCGGTTGGGAGCATTGACCGACATGTTGAGCAGAAAGGGCCGCGCGCGCGCCGTTGCTTCGGTCTGGATCAGGCCCGCACGCTGACGGGTTTCGCGCACGGCGGCAGGCTCGTTTCTGTGCTGGAGATCAGGCAGCGAGACCGACGTGGGGCCAAGCCCCGAGGGGACGCGGATATTGGTTTCCTCGAGCGTCAAGGCCCCGCTGATGCGCGCGCCGCCCGTCAGCGGGCCGCTGACGCCGATGTTGCCGTTCACTGTCGTCGTATAGATTACCTGATCGCTCAGCACGAGACCGGCCAGCCCAACCTCCAGATCGCCCGAGAAACCGGGGGTAAGGCCAATCGGCCCCGTCACCCGTATCTGCCCGCCATCGCGCATGCGGGCGGTGAAATCGGTCTGCACACGGCTCTGCCCGAGGGTCGCAGTGCCGCTCAGGTTATCAACCGCCAGGCCGGTCGCGGGCAGGGCCACGCGCGTGTCGGTGGTGCTGATCGTCCCGGACACGGCGGGCAGGGCAGGGGCGCCATTGATCCGCAGATCGTAGCGTGCTGTCCCCTGGAGCGTGTTTGGCCGGATGATCCCATTGGCAAGCGCCAGCGGCAGCGCGCCATTGGCTGTCACATCAAGCCGCGCGCCGTGATCCACGATGTCGCCCGAGACCTGTGCTGTAGTGCCGCCGGGACCCTCTGCCGAGAGCGTCAGCGCAATCCGTTGCGCAAGGTCGCCGGTCAGCGTCGCGCGCCCCGTGGCCGTCACCGGCCCTGCAAAATCGGGCGCGAAGAGTCCGAGATTGGCAAGGCGCGCGCTGAACTCCACCGGCGCGCCGGGGTCGGGTGATCCGCCGGAGAGTGTGAGCTGCGACGTCTCAAGGCGGAGCGTGCCGATCTCGATCCGGTCGGGGCGTCGGGCACCTTCCGCCGTGAAGGTGAGGCGGCCAGCAAGGAGCTTGTCCAGATCTGTGATCCCGGTTCTCAGGTCGCGCCCATCCAGTGTGATGCTCGCGTCCACATCCTGACCGCGATCCTTGACCTTGCCCTCAAGCGTGAGGTCGAGCGCGCCGCGCAGGGGCTGCCCGACAAGGGCGTTGAACCGCGCCAGATCGGTGATCTCGGCGCTGAGTGTCCCGCTCATCGGCAGGCCCGGCACCTCGGGCGAGAGGGCGGCGTTGGCGCGCAGTCGGCTGCCCATGAGGGCCGCATCCAGCCCCGTCAGGGTCACATCGCCGCCCGTTTGCCAGGCGATATTGCTGCTGATCTCTGCCGGACCCGACAGGCGCGGGTCCGAGAGCGCAAGATCCGTGAGCCGTGCCGCGAGGGTGAGCGCGCCGCTCTCGCCGTTAAGGCGCCCCGAGGCGGTGGCGCGGATCACCTCATTCTCGACTTGCAGGCGGTCTAGTGCAATCCCCGTGGTATCGCGGACGGCGGCAAGCGAGAGCGTGCCCGCGCTCGCGATCAGAGGATCGACCTGTGCTATTCCGATGGCCAGGTCAGCGGTCTGTGCGTCCACGGTGATGTCGAAATCGCCGCCCAGCAGGCTGCCCGCGCCTGAAATGGTGGCCTTGGCCGCGCCGGCGATGTCCTGTCCGGCGAGGGCCGCAAAGCGTGCCAGATCGGGGGTTTCAAGCGTCACGGTGCCCGAAACGGGAAAGCCCTCGGACAGGGTTGAAATCTGCCCGTTGCCCGAGAGCCGCACGGCGCCTGATACGACGCGCAAGGCCCGCAGAATGAGCGGACGACCTTCTTTGAAATCGAGCGAGGCGAGACCCGAGAGCGTGTCCCCAGCCGCCTCAGCCAGCGCGGGATCGTCAAGGCGCAGCCCGGCGAGGTCGAATTCCACCAGCGCCGTCACGCCGCGCGGTGCCGCCCGTGTCACCGCGCCCCGACCCGAGAGCGAGGCACTGGCAAGGTCGAGATCGGGGCGATCAAGCCCGGACAAACCCAACCGGACGCGCCAGCGATCGCCACGCGCGGCATCGAACGCCGCGTCAATCGTGGCGCCCCGGATATGGGTTGCCGGGCCGCTGATCGGCAGGCGCACGCGGGTTGCGCCATCCCCCAATTGCCCATTGAGGGCAAACCGTTGCGGCCAGCCTGCGGCATCGAGCGACAGCGCGCCCTTGAGGCTGATCTGTGCTGTCGAAAGCGTGAAATCCGCGATGTCTAGCGCGCCATTCGGCTGGCGCGTGCCGGTGAGGTCAAGCGCGCTCTCGGTGCCAAAGAAGGGGCGGTATTCGGCGGCAAAGAGCGGGGTCAGATCGCCCGAAAGTGTTGCGCCAAAGACTTGGGCCGTGACCCCTTCAACCGCTTGGTCGCGGATCGTTACCTGTCCGCTCAGGCGGGGGGTGCCGTCCGAAGCAAGGCGGATGTCGGCGGTATAGTCATTCAACGGGGCCGTGCCGCTGATATCGAGCGCGAGCGCGGGCTGACCCGGCAGTTGCAGCAGGGTCGCGGCGATCCCGCCTGCGTCCTCTTGCAGCGACAGATCGAGCGCGAGCATCTGGGTGGCATTCACAAAACTTGCGTCGAGCGTGACCGCGCCGCGCCCGTCAAGGCGTGTGACGTCGATCTCTGCCGCGCCTTCTCCGCCGCCAAGCGACAGGCGACCGAGCAACCGCAGGTCGATCTCCTCGCCCAGCAGGGGCGCGCCAAGGGTGAGGATTTCGGCGCTGATCTCGCCGATATTCACCGACACCGGCAGGTCGGGCAGGCGAAAGGGCGCCGCCTCGGCCATTTCGGGCGAGAGTGGTTCTTCGGCTATGGGCGCGCGCGCCAGAATGATCTCGCGGGCCGTCAGCCGGTTGATCTCGACCCGCCCCCGCAAGAGCGCGGAACGTGTCCAGTCCAGTGTGATGCCATGCAGCGTGATCCAGATACCTTCGCGGTCGGCGATGGTCAGCGCCTCGATCGTCGCCCGGGACGAGAGCGCCCCGGCAAAACCGATGATGCGCACGTCGCGCCCCGCGCCCGAGAGATTATCCTCAAGCAGCGATTGCAGATAGCCGCGATCCTCATCGCTGGATTGCGCCAGCAGGGGCGCGGCCAATGCGGCAAGTGTGAGCGCGAGGACGAGGATCAGCCGGGCCATCAGAACGCCTGTCCGATGCCGATGTAGAGTTCGAGATCTTCGCCGACGTTGTCGCCCAGGGGCGTGGCAATATCGACGCGGATCGGACCCACGGGGGTGAAATAACGCGCGCCGATCCCGGCACCGCTGTGCCAACGCCCGCGCCCTGTGCCAAGCGCGTCCTGCCCGACAAATCCCGTATCGGCAAAGGCCACGGCCTGAACCTTGTCGGTGACAAGTGCGCGGAATTCGCCCGAGAACCCGGCAAAGGCGCGTCCGCCCACCGTCACGCCGGGGGCAAGGTCCACGCCGAGGGATTGATAATCCTGACCGCGCACGGTGCCCGCGCCACCCGAATAGAACAGCATGTCGGCGGGGACTTCCCCGATCGACGCGCCTGCGACCGATCCGATCTGGGCACGCCCGGCGAGGGTGTAGCGATCCCCTGCGCCAAAGCTCAGGAATTGCCGCGCATCGGCAAATATCCGTGCCCCGTCCCCGGATTTCGCATCCAACCCAAAGAAGGGCGTCAGCGCAACCCCGACAAAATGGCCGGAGGTGGCGTTGAGCGGGTCATTTCGCCGGTCCCAAGCGAGGCTCGCGGGAAACAACAGATGTTGCAACTTGCGCTGTCCCAGATCGTCGTCGATGTCGGAATAGCGATAGGTGATCCCTGCCTCACCGCTCAGGTCGTTCGAAAAGATACGGGTGAAGCCGCCGCCGATCTCGATTTTGGTTTCGGTGTAATCCGGCTCGTCATTGCCTTCGATCCGCGCCACGAGGAAAAGGCCGGTGTCGGGGTGAAAGATCGCGGGCCGGTCATAGCGTGCGCCAAGGCGGTAATCCTCACCGCCCGAATCCCCGCCAATGCCGCCGATCATGGCGTCGATCCGCAACCGTTCAGCGCCGCCAAAGAAGTTGCGATGCAGCCAGAAGCCCGAGAGCGTCAGCCCTTCAAGCGACGCCAATTCCCCGCCAAAGCCAATTCGCCGGGGTCTGGCATCCGTGACGCGCGCCGTGATGTCTAGGCCGCCATCCGGATTGGGCGTGTCCGCTTCGATCATCACGACAGAGCGAAAGGCGCCCGTCCGGCGCAGCCGCGTGGCGGCCTGATCCAGTTCGTCGGGCGAAAATTTGCGGCCCGTGGGCAGGCCCGCGATCGCGCGGATACGTTCGGGGCGCACGCGGCTTTCGCGGCTTTCCTCGGCGAGCAGCAGAGTGCCAAAGTGCAGGCGCGGACCGGGGGCGAGGGTGATGTCGGCGTATAGGGTGGATTGCGCGTGATCTGCGACAAGGGTCTGTTCGGCGACGAGCGCCTTGGCATGGCCGGCGGCGCGCCACGCGGCGATGCTGCTGCGCGTGGCTTCGCCGATCAGATCGCCTTTGGCCCGGTTTCCGGTGGCAAATTCAGCCGGCAGCCTGGTTTCCGGGGCCAGCGGGGTAACGCGCGCGGTGGAAAAGAGGAACGGCGCGTTGCGCTCGACCGTTATGTCGATTTGCTTGATCTCTGTGGGTGCGCGCAGCGGCGGGATGCTGGCCGCCTCTTGCCCGTCCACGCGGATGCGGATCACGCTGCCATAGAAGCCTTCGGCATAGAGCACACCGATCAACCGTCCGTAATCCGCCTGTGCCGCGGCAAGCAGGTCCTGCGCGGTTGCTTCGCCTTGCGCGGCGGTCGTGATTGCAAGCGAGGCGCTGCGCAGGCGGCCCGTGAACCCCTCTGCCGCCTCGGGGGCGACCAGCCTTACCTCTGTCGCTTGAGCAAGGGAAGGCAGAAGCCAGAGGCATAGCGTGGAGACCCTGACACTGGATTTCAACACCTCGACGCCCCTCCCCGGCTGCTGGTTATTTATGCCATCACGGGCAGGGGATTGCCACCCTTGCGGTGGGCAAAGCCGGGCCGTGAGGATGATTCCGGCAAGAAATCACTCAGCGGGCTGACCGCTCTTGCCAAGTGCTGCATCGAGCGTCTTTTCTATCGCGCCGCGCGGTCGGGTGAACCGGGCCATGAGATCATAGAGAACCGGCGTGACAAAGAGCATCAGCGCCGTGGCCATCGCCAGCCCTGCGATGATCACCGTGCCCACCGCGACTCGGCTTTCGGCCCCGGCACCAGAGGCCGTGACCAGGGGCACCGCACCCAGGATCGTAGAGACCGCGGTCATCATGATCGGGCGCAGGCGCAGGACCGACGCCTCGATCACAGCCTCGCGCACGGCATAGCCTTCGTCGCGCAGTTGATTGGCGAATTCGACGATCAGGATGCCGTTCTTGGAGATAAGCCCGATCAACAGGATGATGCCAATCTGGCTATAGACATTGAGCGACAATCCCCCTGCCGCCATGGCATAGATCGCCCCAGCCACCCCAATCGGCACGGTCAGCATGATCACGAGCGGATGCACGAAGCTCTCGAATTGCGCGGCAAGCACGAGATAGACGATCAGCAGCGCCAAAAGAAAGACCACGCCCACCCCGGCCGAGGTATCCATATAGGTGCGCGATTGGCCGTCATAGCCCAACTTGGCCTCGGGCGGCAGGACATCGGCGGCGACCTGTTGCAATCGTTCCAGCACGTCGCCCAGTTCCGCATCCGGCGCAAGTGCGCCCGAAAGCTG
>JBLRXE010000075.1:0-8935 GCA_047920895.1 Roseovarius sp. | reverse complement strand
GTACTCGTCGATGATGTCATGCCCACCGACCGAGGCCCGGCCCCCCGTCGGTGTGGTGATGCCGCAGAGCGTGGAAATCAGCGTCGTCTTGCCCGCGCCATTTGGCCCGAGCAGCGCCAGAATCTCGCCTTCCTCGATACTGAGCGAGACCGCGTTGAGCGCGGCAAAACCGCCCTTGTAGGTCTTGCTCAGCCCCTCAACCTCTACAATCGCTGTCATGGCTATCCCCTTTTGCAAGGAACCTAGGCCATCGGGGGCCGAACGCAACGCACATCGCGGCATAGGTCTCTGTGCATCCATGCGCGGTGTCGCCGATCTGAAAACAGTCTGTTTTTGTGAGTTTGTTCATAGTTTCCCGGCATAATGCTAGAGTGGTCGCCACGCAGGGTGGCGGGCCTGAGGATTGCGAGGGAAACGGGATGATCAAGCGCGTATTCCGGCTTGTTCTGCTGGCTTGTGTGATGATGACGGGCATCAGCCAAGCACAGGCAGAGCCGCGAATACTTGTCATGGGTGATTCGCTTCTGGCGATGCACAAGTTGACGGGGCGCTCTGTCTCGGCCTCGGTCGAGCGGGAATTGGGGGTGCGTGTCACCGATATGTCGGTTGCGGGGGCGCGATTTCTCTATCGCCTGCCCATCAGCGGCGCGCTTGGCCTCAACATCACCAAACAATACCGGCAGGGGGATTGGGATTGGGCGGTGCTGAATGGCGGCGGCAATGATCTCTGGCTTGGCTGCGGCTGCATGCGTTGCCAAGGCAAGCTGGATCGGCTGATTTCCCGCGACGGACGGCGCGGCGCAATCCCCGGTTTTGTCTCGCGCCTGCGCCAGAGCGGGGCGCAGGTGATCTATGTGGGCTATCTGCGCACGCCCGGCGTCACCTCGCCGGTGGAACATTGCACCGATGAGGGGGCCGAGATGGATCGTCGCGTGGCGCTCTTGGCCGGTCTCGACCGGGGTGTGCATTTCCTGCCGCTGGCGGATATGGTGCCGCATGGCGACCGCTCCTATCACGGCATCGACCTCATTCATCCCTCGTTCAAGGCCAGCCGCCAGATCGGTCAACGCATCGCGCAAATCATTGCCGCGCATGACGCAGGCACGGTCTCTCGCAACCGGCCTCTGACGGAATGAGAATGCCTTAGGGCGTGTTGCGCTACATTGAAAACACAGCCGTCCCGGGCTTGACCCGGGACCTCGCTTAGGCAGCTTGGAGGCCCCGGCTCGGGGGCCGGGGCGATGTGACCCAAACAGACGCAACGTGCTTTAGCTGATCAACCGCTTGAGCCAGCCTTTCTTTTCCGCCTCGGGTTCGGGATCATCTTCCGACGGGCCTTCAAGCACTTCTTCGAGACGGGTAAAGAACTGATCTGCCATCTTCTTGGCAAAGCCATCCACCAGCCGACTGCCCAGTTGCGCCAGCTTGCCGCCCACGTTGGCCTCGACATCATAGCTCAGCCGCGTGCCCGTCTCGCTATCCTCCAGCCGCACATTGGCGCCGCCCTTGGCATAGCCTGCGGCCCCGCCCTTGCCCTCGCCGGTCAAGGTAAGGCTCTGCATCTCGACGATGTTCGACACCTTGACCATCCCCTTGAACGTGGCCTTGACCGGCCCGACCTTTTGCACGACCGTCGCCTCGAAACCGTCCTCGGGCGTGCCCGTCACCTCCTGCGCGCCGGGCACACATTCCTTGAGCACCTCTGGGCTGAGCAGGGCCGCCCAGACCGTCGCCCGATCCGCCTTGATGTCGCGCGCATCACTCATCTGCATCTGTTATGCCCTCCCGTTCCATGATGCCCATACCCTAGCGCAGCCCCCTTGCCGCGCCAAGGGAGCAGAAGGTCGGAGCGGCGCAAGGCATCTGGCCTTCGGTCGCCGCTGCCCTTACCCTGCGCCAAAACGGGATAGGGGCAGGGATGCTGTCAGGGCTGCGTGTGGTGGAATTCGAAGGGCTGGGGCCTGCGCCCTTTGCCGCGATGATGCTGGCCGAGATGGGCGCAGAGGTGATCGTGATCCACCGCCCCGGCGCAGGCAATCCGGTGGCGGGCGCGCGCAACCTTCTCGATCGCGGCAAACGCTCCATCGTCCTCGATCTCAAGACCGCGGGTGACGTGGCCACCGCGCGCGCGCTCATCACCCGCGCGGATGCGCTGATCGAGGGGTTCCGCCCCGGCGTGATGGAGCGTCTGGGGCTGGGGCCCGCGCCGATGCAGGCCGCCAACCCGCGCCTTGTCTATGGGCGCATGACCGGCTGGGGGCAGGACGGGCCGCGCGCACAAGAGGCGGGGCATGATCTCAACTACATCGCCACCTCCGGCGCGCTCTGGTATGCTGGCGCGCCCGGCACGCCGCCTCAGACGCCCGCTACCCTTGTGGGCGATGAGGGCGGCGGCGCGCTTTATCTCGTGGCGGGGATGCTGGCCGGGCTGATCCGCGCCGCACGCACCGGACGGGGGACCGTGGTGGATGCGGCGATTGTGGATGGCTCGGCGCATATGATGGCGCTCTTGATGTCGATGATGCCCAGCTGCAACCTCAGCATGGCACGCGGTCAGAGCCTGCTCGACGGCCCGCATTGGAGCCGCGTCTACGCCTGCGCCTGCGGCGGCTGGCTCTCGGTGCAATGTCTCGAGCCACAGTTTTACGCCGAATTCCTGTCCCGCCTGCGCCTCGCGGACGCCCCAGAACTGGCCGCCCAGCACGACCGCGCGCAATGGCCCGCACAGGGCGCCAGATTGGCGGCGCACTTTGCTTCACAGCCGCTGGCACATTGGGCCGAGGTCTTTGCCGGGTCTGATGCCTGCGTCGCCCCGGTTCTGTCTCCCCAAGCGGCGGCGGATGATTCGCACATGGCGGCGCGCGGCGTCTGGCAAAAGGACGCGGACACCCTCAGCCCCGCACCCGCCCCCCGCTTTGATGGGCACCGCCGCCCCATAGCCCCACCGCCCAAACGCGGAGAGCACAGCGCGGAAATCCGCGCCTGGCTCGATACGCCCGTCTGAGCCCAAGCCATAGGACCACCCCATGCCCATTTACGTCGATGCCGATGCCTGCCCGGTCAAGGACGAGGTCGAGCGCGTCGGCACGCGCCATGGGCTGCGGATCTTCGTGGTCTCGAACGGCGGCCTGCGCCCGTCGCGCAATCCGCTGGTGGAAACGGTGATCGTGCCAGATGGCCCGGATGTGGCGGATATGTGGATCGCCGAACGCGCGGGGCCGGGGGATGTGGTGATCACCGGGGATATCCCGCTGGCCGCGAAATGCGTGGCGGCAGGGGCACAGGTGCTCAAACACAACGGCGAGGCGCTGACAGGGGCCAATATCGGCAATGTGCTGGCCACACGCGATCTCATGACCGACCTGCGCGCCGCCGATCCGTTCCGTCAGGGCGGCGGCAAAGGCTTTACCAAGGCCGACCGCTCGCGCTTTCTCGACGCTCTGGAACGGGCGGTGCGGGCGGCCAAACAGGCGGGCGGGTGAGCGGGTGGGACTGTGGACTGCCGGAATTTAACACACCGGAAACTTTCAAAGTTTCCGGCCCGATTTCTTTTCAAGAAATCGGCTTCCCTGATCTTCTTGGGGTCTCAGCCAAGGGATTTGGGCGGACGGGTTTACAATCCGCTGGTCCTGACCTTTTGTGGTCGGGATGCATCAACCCGTCCGGACCCCCATGACCACCGCCGTCACCGTTCAGCGTTCCAACCTCATTGGTGCCGCCTATGCGCTTGCGGCGGTGCTGTGTTTTTCGCTCAACGATGTGGGAATCAAGTTCCTGTCGGACAGCTATGCCCTGCATCAAGTGGTGTTCATCCGAGCGCTGGTGGGCATGGCAGCGTTTATAGCCTTTGTCATGCCCTTTGCGGGCGGTCTCACCCTCTTGCGCACGCGCCGCCCGAAAATGCATCTCCTGCGCGGCCTCTGCGTGGTCAGTGCCAATACCTGTCTTTTTCTCGGGCTGGCGGCGCTGCCGATTGCCGATGCGGTCGCGGTGTTCTTTGTCTCGCCGCTGGTGATCACGGTGTTTTCGGTGCTGTTCCTGCGCGAAACCGTGGGCAACCGGCGATGGGCGGCGATTGCCGTGGGGTTTCTCGGCGTTCTGGTCATCGTCAAGCCGGGCACGGCGGCGTTTCAACTGGCCTCGCTCCTGCCCGTTGCGGCGGCGTTTCTCTATGCGGTGATGCACATCCTCGCGCGCAAAATCGGCGGCACCGAGAGTGCGCCGACCATGGCCTTTTACATTCAACTCACGTTTATCATCGCCAGCACGATCATCGGCCTCAGCTTTGGCGACGGGCGGTTTGCCGGGATGGGGCATCCTTCGCTCGAATTCCTGTTTCGCGCGTGGGTCTGGCCTGATCCGGGGGATTGGCCGATCCTCATCATGCTCGGCATTTCTGGCATGTTGGGCGGTCTCTTCATCTCTCAGGCTTATCGTCTGTCCGAGGCGGCCTTTGCCGCGCCGTTCGAATATGTCGCCATGCCCATGGCGATCATGTGGGGGGTGACGGTGTTTGGCACCTGGCCCGATGCGACCGCCTGGATCGGAATTGCGCTGATTGTGGGCTCTGGCCTCTATCTCTTGTGGCGCGAGTCGGTCAAGGATGCGACGGTTGCCACCAAGGCCCCGACCTATCGCCGCTGAAGCAATTTCAGAAAAAGTTGATAGACTTTTTCGGTTCGAAATTGCGACAACTCAATCTAAAGAACGAAGGAGAGGCGCATGAGCCTGACGATCATTCCCTTTGCCCAAGGCGAGGCGCATCTGGAGTGGCGGGGCCTCTGCGCGGCCTTCGAGGCGGGGCATCGCCTGCCCAAGGCCGAGATTGCCGATACGCTGCTCTATCGTGGCCGCGACACGCTCTTGAACCGCGCGGCATGGATCGACGGGATGGGATTGGCGGTCAAATCCGCCACGATCTTTCCAGGCAATCCAGAGCAAGGGGTGCCGAAGATCAACGGCGCGGTCAATCTCTATTCCGATACCGATGGCACGCTGGAGGCGCTGGTTGATTTCCACCTTGTGACCAAGTGGAAAACGGCGGGCGACAGCCTCTATGCCGCCACGCGGCTGGCCCGGCCCGACAGCGAAGCCATCCTCATCGTCGGCGCGGGCACCGTGGGCCGCACGCTCTGGCAGGCCTATCGCGCGGTCTTTCCTCGGGCGCGGTTCAGCGTCTGGAACCGCACCCGCGCCAATGCCGATGCGATGGCAGCAGAGTGTGAGGGCATGACCGTGGCCGAGGATCTGGAAACCGCCGTGCGCGCCGCCGATATCGTGACCTCTGCCACCATGTCCACCGATCCGCTGATCAAGGGGGACTGGCTGCGCCCCGGCCAGCATATCGACCTGATCGGCGCCTATCGCCCCGACATGCGCGAGGCGGATGACGTGGCTATCGCGCGGGCGCGGGTCTTTGTCGACAGTTTCGACACCACGGTCGCCCATATCGGCGAGATCAAGACGCCCTTGGAAACCGGCGTGATCCGCCGCGACCACCTCATCGCCGATTTCTATGATCCTGAGAGGTTTCGGCGGCAGTCACCCGAGGACATCACCCTCTTCAAGAACGGCGGCGGTGCGCATCTCGACCTGATGACCAGCCGCTATATCCTCGATGCCTGGAGGGCTGCGGCATGATTTGGGTCGGGCTGCTCGCGCTTGCAGGGCTGGTCATCGCGGCCCCATTTCTGCGCGAGGCGATGAAACCCGCGATGACCGTCCAACTCCGCAGGGATGCCCCCGGCGATTTCGTCACCTTGTCGCGCGGGATCACGCATTACCGCTGGCTGGGGGCCAAACGCGGGCCGGTGGCGGTCTGTGTGCATGGGCTGACCACGCCCTCCTTTGTCTGGCAGGGGATCGCGGCGGGGCTTGGCACCCTTGGCTACCGCGTGCTGGTCTATGACCTTTATGGGCGCGGCTATAGTGACCGGCCCGATGGCCCGCAGGACAGCGCCTTTTTCATCACCCAACTTGAGGAATTGCTTGAGGATCAGGGGATCACCGGGGACTTTACGCTTCTGGGCTATTCCATGGGCGGCGCGATTGCCACGGCCTTTGCCGCGCTGCATCCCGAACGCCTGCGGGCGCTGGTGCTGATCGCGCCTGCCGGGCTGGGGCATGATCTGGGGCGCTTGGCCGAACGGGTCGCGCGGGGTGGCCCGCTTGCGCAATGGCTGATGCTGGCGGGATTTCCCCGCAGCTTTCGCAAAGGCTGCGAGGCAGAGCGGCACCTGCCCTCGAGCGTGCCGGGGATTATCGATCTGCAACAGGCCCAATTGCGCTATCGTGGTTTTGTGCCTGCGGTGGCGCGTTCCATTGCCGGGATGGTGTCCGAGGATCTGACCGGAGAGCACGCGGATATCGCCGCAACACGGCTGCCGGTGCTGGCCATCTGGGCGCGCGAGGATATGGTCATCCCGCTGCGCAGCATGGCGCGGCTGGCCGAGGTCAACCGCTCTGCCCGCCAAGAGGTGATCGAGGGCGCGGGGCACGGTCTGACCTATACGCACAGCGACGCGGTGCTGACCGCGCTGCGTGATCTCATGCGGGATTAGGCGGGCCGCAACTGCCGCTCCTTGACCGGCAGATGGACGATTGCCGAGAAGGCACCAACCCCGATGCCGACCCACCACACGACGCTGTAATCGCCGTGCAAATCGTAGAGCCTTCCACCCAACCACACGCCCATAAAGCTGCCGAGTTGGTGCGAAAAGAATACGATCCCATAGAGCGTGCCCATGTAACGCAGCCCATAGAGATGCGCGATCAGACCGGATGTCAGCGGCACCGTGGCCAGCCACAGCGCACCCATTGTCACGGAAAAGAGCAGCACCGTAGCCGGTGTGATTGGCGTCATGATAAATGCCGCCGCCACCAGCGTCCGGCCCAGATAGATTGCCGCCAATAGGTTCTTCTTGGAATAGCGCTTGCCCAGCCATCCCGCCGTCAGCGTGCCCGCGATATTGGCAAGGCCAATGACCGAGATGGCCACAGCCCCAAGTGCCGAGGTGGTGGTGATCCCGATATTGTGCAGCGCCCCGCCGGGCAGGATCGGACCACACATCTCGGTGACAAAGGCCGGGAAATGCGCCGTAATAAAGCCCAGTTGATAACCACAGCTGAAAAAGCCCAGAAATATCAGCGTAAAGGACGGATCACGAAAGGCCCGGTTCAGGATCGTGCCCATCGATTCCTCGATCACCGTGCGGTCCACCGGCGCCGGCGCGCGCATCAGCGGCAGCATGGCCAGCACCGCGATGATCACGGCGGCAAAGATCAGGAACACGCTCTGCCATGTCATCAAGGACAGCAGGAATTCCGCCAGCGGCGCACCAAACACCTGCCCCGCCGATCCCGCAGCGGTGGCAATAGCCAGGCTCATCGAGCGGTTCTCGTCCGAGCTTGCCCGCCCCACCACCGCAAGGATCACTCCAAACCCGGTGCCCGCGATGCCAAAGCCCACGAGGATTTCGTAGAACTGATGCGCTTCGGGTGTCACCGCAAAGGACGACAGCACAAGCCCCGCCGCATAGGTCAGCGCCCCCAGAATGATCGCCTTCTGGTCGCCGACCTTTTCGGCCATGGCGCCAAAGAGAGGCTGGCCGATCCCCCAGGCGAGGTTCTGGATGGCGATGGCCAGCGAAAACTCGGCGCGGGGCCAGTTGAACTCGGTCGCGATGGGGATCTGGAACACGCCAAAGGACGCGCGGATCGCAAAAGAGATCAGGATGATGGTGCAGCCCGCCACAAGAACGGGGGTGATCAGGGGGGCGGATTTCGGCATTCTATCCTCGCGCGCTACGCCGGGCACCTTAGGCGAATGGCAAGGGGCGTCAATTCAGGCTTTGTGATGGGGCACATCACGTTTTGCATCATCCAAGGAGTTGCGACACCATGCGGCTGTTTTCATCGGTCAAAGCCTCGATCACATCGAAATGGTGCCGCCCCTTGGCAATCTCATGGCCCGTGTTCCAGGCCTCTGCCAGCCACCGCGCCTGATCGAGAAACACAGGCCGCTCCTCTGCCCCGACCCAGACCGTCACCGGCACGGGCAAAGGCCGCATGAGCGCGGGGCTCTCGGCCTCTGCCGCCGCCCGGTCCAGCCGGAAGTGTTCATTCATCGAGGTTTGCAAAAGCGGGCGCAGGTCCGACACCGGCGAGATGGGCATGACATGGCTCAGCCGCGCCGCCACATCACCGGGCAGAACCCCCGGCACCGCCATCCGCGCCACCAACTGCCCGCCCGCCGAATGGCCAACCAGCGCCAATGGCCCGTCAGAGCGCGCCGCCAGAACGCAAATCGCCCGCGCAATCTGTCGGGTGATGTCGGCAATTCGCACCTCGGGGCAGAGATCATAGGACGGCATCGCCACCGCCCACCCTCGTGCCAGCGGTCCCGCCGCCAGATGCGACCAGAGCGACCGGTCAAACCTAATCCAATAGCCGCCATGCACAAAGACGCAGAGCCCCCGCGCCGCGCCGGTGGGGTGAAAGAGGTCAAACGCCTGCCGCGCCCCATCGCCGTATGGCAGGCCAAGCTCTGCCCGCCGCTCGGCGCCCAGCTTGGCGCGAAACGCCTCTGCGGCCACGGTCCAGCGCGCCGGATATTGCGCCCCGCCCGGAATATACGGCACATTGGCATAGGCATCGTCCAGTTCCACGGCGTATTCTCCCCTATCTGGCCCTAGACATTCCTAGCCCAAGCTGGTCTGTCATGGCGAGACCAAAAGCCATGCCGAGAGGGAAACGCAATGACCAAGACCGACCTGAAATCCATGCTCAAGGACCCCAGCCTGTTGTGCGAGCGGGCCTATATCAATGGCGAGTGGGTGGATGGCGACAATGGCACCTTTGCCGTGACCAACCCGGCGCGCGGCGATGTGATCGCGCATGTGGCCGATCTCAGCCGCGCACAGGTGACGCGCGCGAT
>JBLRXE010000074.1:0-9033 GCA_047920895.1 Roseovarius sp. | reverse complement strand
GGCCGCCGTGCCCGCCGCCCCGGCATTGGGCGGAAAGCCGAAGAGCACGATGCCCACGCGGCGCGTTGCCACCTCTTGCCGCCGCAGATGCGCCAGACGCGCGACCCGTGCCGCCAGAACCTCGATCCGCTCGAGACAGGGGGCCATGGCCCGCTGTCCGTCGCCGGTGCAGCGATGCGCGCAGCCTTCGCAGGCCACATCGCCATGCCGTCCGGCAAAGACCGTGGGGTTGGTGGCGCCGTCGATCTCGGGCAGGGCCACGAGCATGGTCGTCTCGATCGGTCCCAGACCGCCCGCCGATCCGGCCCATTGCGCCAGCGTCTGAAATTCGAGCGGATGGGCGGCGACGTAAGGCACATCAAGGTGGGTGAGCACATCGACCGCCGCCGCACTGTCATTATAGGCGGGGCCGCCCACGAGGCTGAAGCCGGTCAGAGACACGAGCGTATCGACGCGCCCCTCGAAGAAGCGTTCGACCGCCGGGCGGCCATCAAGCCCCGAGGCAAAGGCCGGGATCACCCGCAGGCCGCGCGCCTCGAACGCCCGGATCACCGCGTCATAATGCGCGTGATCGCCCGAGAGCACATAGCTGCGCATGACCAAAAGGCCGACCGTGCCGATCATCCCCTTGGGGGTGGGCAGGCGGGAAATGTCGGTCGTGATCCGTTCGGGCAGGTCGGGATGGTAGAGCCCCACCTCGGGGTAATCCTGTGGTGCTGCTGCGCGTAGTGCGCGAAAGCGGGCCTCGTGGCCATAGCGCGACATGAGGAACCGCAGCATCGCCTCGATATTGTCGTCCGAGGTGCCCAGCCAGTATTGCATGACCAGAAACCACGCGCGCAGGTCTTGTGCCTTGCCGGGGATGAACTTCAGGATGCGCGGCAGGCGTCGCAGCATCTTCATCTTTTTCTCGCCCGATTCCGCCGACGGCTTGTCCGTGCCGCGCAGCCGCTTGATCAGCTTGCGCGCGCCGGTTTCGGGGGCCGCCATGTCGAGCGTGCCCATGCGGGTCAGTTTGACGATCTGGGCATCGGCGATGATGCCGATCATCGCATCGCACTGATCGCGCCGCGCCTTGAGGTCCGGCAGGATCGCCCGGATGTGATCCTCAAGAAAGAGCAGGCTGACGAGGATCAGGTCGCCGCGCGCGATGTCGGCGCGGGCACTGTCCAGTGCGGCGGGGTTTTCGCCCCATTCGGCGGCGGCATGCACCTTGAGGGTGAGACCGGGAAATTCGGCCGCCATCCGGTCCGCCACGCGGGCGCAGGCGCCCGCCGCATGGGCATCCAGCGTCAGGATCACGACGCGGTAGGGGGCCGCCGGGGCCTGTGGGGTCACGTCATCGCGCATAATGGGCCTTTGCCTCGTAGAGCGTGTCGATGCCGATTTCGTTCAGCCCCTTTTGCGAGGCGAAAATCTCGGTGTTGCGCCGGGCCTTGCCGCGCACGAAGAAGGGGATCTTCTTCAACTCGCGCTCGGCGTCGGCCAGCCAGACCAGAACGTCGCTTGCCTTGGCCGGGGCATCTGCCGGGGGCGGGGTCTCTGCGGTGTCCTTCGTGGCGTCCTTGGCCACATGCTGCCCGCCATGGTGGCTGGCGCCTGCGGCGTCGTGGAATTCGAAATCGTCACGGAACATATGCAAGAGGTGCTCTTCGAGACCCATCACCAGCGGATGCACCCAAGTGTCAAAGATCACATTGGCCCCCTCGATTCCCATCTGCGGGGAATAGCGGGCCGGAAAGTCCTGAACATGCACGGGGGCCGAGATCACGGCGCAGGGGATGCCCAGCCGTTTGCCGATCATCCGCTCCATCTGGGTGCCAAGGATCATCTCGGGGGCGGCGGCCTCAATCGCGGCCTCAACCTCGAGATAGTCATCGGTGATCAGCGCCTCGAGCCCGTAGGTCTTGGCCAGTACCCGCAGGGGCCGCGCCATTTCGCGGTTGTAGCAGCCAAGGCCCACCACCTCGAACCCCATCTCGTCACGGGCGATGCGGGCGGCGGCGGCGGCATGGGTGCCATCGCCAAAGATGAACACGCGCTTGCCTGTCAGATAAGTGCTGTCAACGCTGGCCGAATACCAGGGCAGGCGCAGGCGCTCTTCATCCATCGTCTGAGGAACATTGCCCAAGGTGCTGACTTCGCGAATGAAATCGCGGGTGGCACCGACGCCGATGGGGACAGTCTTGGTAAAGGGCAGGCCCAATTCCCGTTCCATCCAGCGGCAGGCGCTCTCGCCCGTCTCGGGATACATCAGCACGTTGAAATGCGCGGCACCCAGCCGGGCGATATCCGAGGGGGACGCGCCATAGGGGGCGCAGACATTCACGGCGATTCCCATATCCGCCAACATGCCGGTCAGTTCGGTGATGTCGTCGCGGTGACGAAACCCGAGGGCGGTCGGCCCGATCAGGTTGCAGCTGATATGGGCGGTTTTCTCTACCGGTTTGGCCAGCGCGCGGGTGATCTGAAAGAAGGTTTCATCCGCGCCGAAATTTTCCTTGCGCTGATAGCTGGGCAGTTCGAGCGCGATGACCGGGACGGGCAGGCCCATCATTTCGGCCATGCCGCCAGGGTCGTCCTGAATGAGTTCGGCGGTGCAGGAGGCGCCAACAATCATTGCCTCCGGCTGGAACCGGTCATAGGCGGCCTGACAGGCGGTCTTGAAGAGATTGGCGGTATCGGCCCCAAGGTCGCGTGCCTGAAAGGTGGTGTAGGTGACGGGCGGGCGATGATTGCGCCGCTCGATCATGGTAAAGAGCAGGTCGGCATAGGTATCGCCCTGCGGTGCGTGCAGCACATAATGCAGCCCCTTCATCGCGGTGGCGACGCGCATCGCGCCGACATGCGGTGGGCCTTCATAGGTCCAGAGCGTGAGCTTCATGATGCTGCCCCCAGTTTGAGGGCCGCGCGGCGGCGCATCGGGCGCGAGAAGAGCCCCGCGAGATCGCCCGCCTGTTCGTAGAAGTGCACCGGGGTGAACACGAGTTCGATCGCCCATTTGGTGGCCAGCCCCTCGGCCTCGAGCGGATTGGCAAGGCCCAGACCGCAGACCGTCAGATCGGGCTGAGCGGCGCGGCACCGGTCGAGTTGCCGCTCGACATCCTGACCTTCGGTCAGTTGCGGGCCGGCCTCGAGCAGGTCGAGATCGGGGCCGAGGATGGTCTTGTGCAGGAACGGCGTGCCCACCTCGACGGCGCGCATGCCACATTCGCGGGTCAGGAACCGTGCCAGCGGGATTTCAAGCTGGCTGTCGGGAAAGAAAAAGATCGACTTGCCGCGCAGACTCTCGGCGGCTTGGGCGACGGCGCGGATGGCGCGGTCGCGCGGGGCGGCGGTGACACGCGCGAATGTGGCGTCATCGACGCCGAATTCATCGGCCACGGCGCGCAACCAGCCGGTCGTGCCCTCTGCGCCAAAAGGGAAGGGGGCCGGGATATGCCGTGCGCCGCGCCGCTCGAGCGCCGCGAGCGTATCGCCAAGGAAGGGCTGCAAGAGGGCAAAGACGGTGTTCGGGCCCACACTCAGCGGATCATCCGCCCGGCGCGCGGGCAGGATCGCCACATCGGTGATGCCCATCTGCGCCAGCAGGTCGCGGGCCTGATCCTCGACCACATCGGGCAGCGCGCCCACCAGCATCAACTGGCGCGCGTCTGTTTCCGGCAGGGAGGGGACCATGGCGGCAAGGCAGGCATCCTCGCCTTGGGTAAAGGTCGTCTCGATGCCTGAACCCGAATAGTTCAGCACCCGCACATGCGGGGCGTGCTGCACGCTCAGCCGTTCGGCGGCGCGCGCGAGATCAAGCTTGATCACCTCGGAGGGGCAGGAGCCGACGAGGAAGAGTTGCCGGATGTCGGGGCGGCGCGCGATCAGGCGGCCAACTTCGCGCTCCAACTCAACCTGAGCATCGGCGAGACCGGCAAGATCGGTTTCTTCCAGAATGGCGGTGCCGAATCGTGGTTCGGCAAAGATCATCACGCCAGCGGCGGATTGCAGCAGGTGTGCGCAGGTCCGCGAGCCGACCACGAGAAAGAACGCATCCTGCATCTTGCGATGCAGCCAGATGATGCCGGTAAGACCGCAAAACACCTCGTGCTGACCGCGTTCGCGCAGAACGGGGGCTTCGCGGCAGCCAGTGCTGGGGGGGGTGTCAAAGCTCATGCGGCCTCTCCTGTCTGAAGGCGCGCCATGCGCAGTTTCCACAGGAATTGTCCGGCGTTGATGACATAGGCCGCATAGGCCGCAAGCGCGAGCCCCATCAGGCCCTGCGGTGAGAGCGCATGGTTCCAGAGTGCCCAGAGATAGGCGGTGTGCAGGGCGATCACGCCAAAGCTGAACACATCTTCCCAGAAGAACGCGGGCGCAAAGAGGTATTGGCCGAACACGACCTTTTCCCAGATCGCGCCTGTCACCATGATGAGATAGAGCACGCCGGTCTTGATCACGATGGACCAGGTCGCGGCGGCAAATCCGTCGCCGGTGGCAAGGTAGCGCAGCACAAGGCCGAGCGAGATGAGAAAGACCAGAAACTGCACAGGTGCGAGAATGCCCTGCACGATAGTCCAGACCGTGGCATCGCGGCGTGCGCGCTCTGCGGCGGTGTAGAGCGTCCCGGTCGCTTGTTGATGATGCGCCTGTCGCGCCATATCCCCTCCGGTCCCGTGTCTCTGGCCTGAGTTGATGCTACGACTTGCGGGTCAAATGTGTCAATTATAATTTACACTTTTGGATTCGGATGACTTGTCATGAAATCTGGACGTGGTCTGGGCGGCGGCGCTCTGGCGGGGCTGAGGCGGTCTATTTGGGTGATTGATTGGCCAATATGCGTGCGGTTTGCGCGAATTTACGGGAGATGTGGGCGGTGGCCTGATTTGTTGGTCTAATCTGTCAGGATAATTTGACATTTGACCTTAGCGCCCGCACACTAGGTACACGGAGCAGGAAACGCGCCCCCTTTTGTCCCGTGTGCGATTCGCAGTATAGCGATAGGCAGAGGATTGCGGGATAACTGGGCCGCCTGGGAGGGCAACGCATGAGGGAACCCGACAACAGCGGGTCTGGTCCGCAAGCATCAGGAATACGGTTTCTTGTCGAATCCGCCTTGCGAAAGGTGGCGCTCGACAAGCAGGGCGGGGATGTTCCCAAGAGCAAGGGCGAGTGGGTTGCACGGCTCTGTGCGGCGCTGACCGATGTGTCCGAGGGGGCGCATCAACGCGTTATTGCTTCGATGGTGGCCAATGGCATCCCGTCGAACGAGATTTACCATAGCTATGTGCCGGATGCTGCGCGCTTCCTTGGGGAGATGTGGGTGCAGGACAAGGCCAGCTTTGTCGATGTGACCGTGGGGGCTGCCCGGCTTCAGGCGCTGTTCCGCTCGCGGGATGCGACCAATCTGGGCGGATGGATGGATCGCAGTATTCCGCTCGGTCAGTCGGTGCTTATGATCGTGCCGACCTTCGAGGATCACTCGATCGGCGCATTTGTCGCGGCCGATCAGTTTCGGCGACATGGTATCTGGGTGCATATGGCGATCGGGCTTGAGGATGAGGAGCTGAAACACCTGCTTGGGTCCGGCAGGTTCGCCATGGCCGGTATCACGGCAGGCAGTATGAAGACGCTTGAACAATTGACAGAATTGATAGATTACCTACGGTCTAATTTGGACAACTGCCCACCCATCGTTATCGGAGGGCGGTTGGTGGACAAGCCGAGGGAAGTGGAAAAGCGGACTGGCGCGGATTTTGCCGTACGGACAGCACGAGAAGCGATTGAGCTGTGCGGTCTTGCATCCGTGGTTGATCCGTTGTCAATCGACGCCAATATGTAATCCGCGCGTCCTGCGCGCGAGAGTTGGGATAGCAGCGTGACGAAGCAGAACAGGACGTCTGAGCGGTCTCTGACGGGTGGATTGCCTGGATCATCAAGCGTCGATCGCTTGATCGAGCAGGCCTCTGACATCGCGGTCATGCTCGATGACAAATCGCTTGTGACCGCCATTTCGGTGAGCCCGGATTTGCCCGAGCTTGGCAGTCTGGAGCATTGGGTTGGGCGGGATTTCCGCAATTTCCTGACCGCCGAGAGCCGGGTCAAGTTCGACGCGCGCCTGGCGGAGATGCGGGCCGATCCCAATGCCCTGCCGCGTCCCATCGAGATGAACCACCGCGATAATGCCAATTGGGAGTTTCCGGTGCGCTATACGCTGCACCGCGACGCTGACAGTGGCGATATCCTCTTGCTGGGCCGCGACATGCAGCCGCTGGCGGAAATCCAGCAGCGTCTTGTGCGTGAACAGATGGCGCGCGAGCGCGAATTGGAGAAATTTCGCGGCATCGAGACCTGTTACCGGGTCGTGCTGGAAGCCTCGGAGACGCCGTTGGTTCTGGTGGAGCCGGATCAGGGACGTATTCGCGACATCAATTCCGCCGGGGCGCTCTTGCTTGGGTCCAAGCGCGATGTGCTGGCGGGTAACGCCTTTGCGCAGGCCTTTGAGGGACAGCGCCGGGGCGGGTTCATGGACCAGTTGCGCGCCGTTGCCGCCTCTGACGAAATAACGGGGGTCGAGGCCGTGGCGCGGCGCAACGGGCGGCTGGTGAAGCTCAGCCCGGATTTCTTTCGCGCCTCGGGTGAGGTGCTGATGCTGTGCCGCATGGCTCCGATCGAGGATGAAGAGGCGGCACGCCCTGAATCCGCGCAGTCGCTGACGGCGCTTTTCGAGGCGGCGAGCGATGCGATCGTGTTGCTCGATACCAACGGTCTCGTGCGCGATGCCAATGAGGGCTTTCTGGTGCTGTCCGATGCGGCACAGTTGCGCGATGTGCAGGGCCGCTCGATGGCGGATTTCCTGTCGCGCGGCAGCGTCGATCTCAAGCTCATTCTCGACAATACCCGCAAGACGGGCCGCATGCGCAGCTATGCAGCCCAGGTCCAGAGCATCGTGGGTACCCGGACTTCGGTGGATATTTCCGCGGCACGTCTGCGTGGACGTAACGCTGATTTAGGCGTCGGCCTGATCATTCGTGACACCAGCCCGCGCGATCTTCCAAGCGTCGAAGAAGCCTCGGCCGTGGTCAGCGAAGAGGCGATGCGCAACGTCATGGACCTTGTCGGCACTGCCTCGCTCAAGGAACTGGTGTCGGCCACGTCGGACGTGGTCGAGAAGATGTGCATCGAAACCGCTGTGCGTCTGACCAACAACAACCGGGTGGCCGCTGCTGAAATGTTGGGCCTTTCGCGGCAGAGCCTCTATGTCAAGCTGCGCAAGTTCGGGCTGATCAATTCGCAGGACGACGAATAAGCGTGTTGTGAACGCCTGTTTCAGAGAATCTCCTTCCCACGCGACGGAATGTATAGTTTAATTGACACCATGAGTGTCACGGAACCATTACACATGTCGCGCCGCCTGCCAGAACCTCGGGCTCTGCTGACCTTGATCAAGCCGATCACATGGTTTCCCCCGATTTGGGCCTATCTGTGCGGCGTGATCTCTTCGGGCGTGTCTCCCTTGAACAATTGGGGTCTGGTGATCCTTGGTATGGTGCTGGCGGGGCCGGTGGTTTGTGGCATGAGTCAGGCGGCGAATGACTGGTGCGACCGGCATGTGGACGCGATCAACGAGCCGCATCGCCCGATTCCCTCAGGCCGTGTGCCGGGGCGTTGGGGGCTTTGGGTGGCGCTTGCGATGTCGGTATTGGCGTTGGGGATGGGGGCCTTCCTTGGTCCATGGGGCTTTGGCGCGACGGTGTTCGGCGTGCTGGCGGCATGGGCCTATTCGGCAGAGCCGGTGCGCCTCAAGCGGTCGGGCGTCTGGGGGCCGGGCCTTGTGGGGCTGTGCTATGAGGGCCTGCCGTGGTTCACGGGGGCGGCTGTGCTGGCTGCCGGTGCGCCAAGCTGGCCGGTCGTGCTGATTGCTGCGCTCTATGCCTTTGGGGCGCATGGCATCATGACGCTCAATGATTTCAAAGCCTTGGAGGGCGACCGTCAGATGGGCGTCAATTCCTTGCCCGTCACCCTCGGGCCGGAGCGGGCGGCGCAGGTGGCCTGTATCGTGATGGCGCTGCCGCAATTGGCCGTGATCGGTCTTTTGCTGGTATGGGGCCGACCGTGGCATGCTGCCGCAATTGGCGTGCTTGTGCTTGGCCAATTCTGGGCGATGCGTATCCTGCTCTCTGATCCCAAGGGCCGTGCGCCGTGGTATAACGGGACCGGGGTGATGGCCTATGTCACCGGCATGATGATCGCGGCCTTTGCCCTGCGCATGATCGGAGGCGCGCCATGACGCTGAGTTGGTTTCAGATTTTCCGCATGGGTCTGGTGCAGATGTGTCTGGGCGCGGTGGTGGTTTTGACCACCTCGACGCTCAACCGCCTGATGGTGGTGGAATTGGCGCTGCCTGCGGTGCTGCCGGGCCTCTTGGTGGCGCTGCATTACGGGATTCAGATCACACGGCCCAATTGGGGCTATCTGTCGGACACAAGCGGGCATCGCACGCGGTGGATCATCGGCGGGATGGCGGTGCTGGCCTCGGGCGGGTATCTGGCGGCGTTGGCCGTTGTGATCATGGAAACGCAATTCGGCCTTGGTCTGGCGCTGTCGATTCTCGCCTATGCGCTCATTGGCGTGGGGGTGGGGGCCTCGGGCACCTCGTTGCTGGCGCTCTTGGCGACGGCCACCGCAGCACGGCGTCGGGCGGCTGCCGCCACGATCACATGGCTCATGATGATCGGCGGCATTGCCGTGACCGCGACGGTTGTTGGCGGGTTTCTCGACCCCTATAGCCCGGCCTTGCTGTTGGAAATCGTTGGGGTTGTGGCGGTTGGCGCGGTCGTGCTGACCGTGATTGCCATTTACGGGATCGAGGCGCGTGTCGGCGTGCAGCCTGCCCGCGCAGACGCCCCCATGCGGTTTCGCCAAGGGCTGGCCGAGATCTGGGGCGAGCGCGAGGCGCGGCTCTTTACCATTTTCGTATTCCTGTCGATGACCGCCTATTTCATGCAGGAACTCATTCTGGAGCCTTATGCCGGGCTGGTGTTTCAC
>JBLRXE010000073.1:0-9077 GCA_047920895.1 Roseovarius sp. | reverse complement strand
AGCCGCGTCAAGCGCAACCGACCTGACATTCTGGATCACCTGCGGTGCGATCGTGCTGCTGTTAGTGATGTCTGCCTATTTCTCGGGTAGCGAAACCGCCCTGACCGCCGCATCACGCGGGAAACTGCGCGCGCAGGCCGAAAAAGGCTCTCGCGGGGCGGCAACGGCCCTGCGGATCACCGAGGATAACGAGCGGCTGATCGGCTCGGTGCTGTTGGGCAACAACATGGTGAACATTCTCGCGGCCTCTCTCGCCACCGCGCTCTTTACCCGCGTATTCGGCGAGAGCGGTGTGGCCCTGGCCACGCTGGTGATGACCCTGCTGGTGCTGGTCTTTGCCGAGGTGCTGCCCAAGACCTATGCCATCACCAACGCCGAGGTCGCCGCCGCGCGCACCGCACCGCTGATCGTCTGGGTGATCAAGGTATTCTCGCCCATCGTCTCCGCCGTGCGCTGGTTCGTGCGTCGGATTTTGGCGCTCTTTGGCGTACAGACCGATCCTGACAGCCATATTCTTGCCGTGCGCGAGGAAATCGCCGGTGCGCTCTATCTCGGTCAGACCGAGGGCGTGGTCGAGAAAGAAGATCGCGACCGCATTCTTGGCGCGTTCGATCTGGGGGAACGCGCGGTCGAGGAAATCATGCTGCATCGCTCGCGGATCGAGATGATCGACGCCGAGGCAGAACCCGACGCGATCCTTGAACAATGCCTCAAGAGCAACCACACCCGCCTGCCACTCTATCGCGACGATCCCGACAACATCATTGGCGTGGTGCATGCCAAGGACCTTTTGCGCGCCATGCACAAGCTGGTAACGGAATCACGGAATGGCGCGGCGGCGCTTAAGGATTTCGATGTATGCGGCATTGCGCGTAAACCCTATTTCGTGCCGGAAACCACGACGCTGGACGATCAGATGCGGCAATTCCTGCACATGCGCAGCCATTTCGCCATGGTGGTGGATGAATACGGCACCCTTCAGGGTCTGATCACGCTCGAGGATATTCTCGAAGAGATCGTCGGCGAGATCACCGACGAATTCGACCCAGACGCCGAACATCCTGTGCGCCGGACAGAGGACAATCAGTTTCTTGTCGATGGCGCCATGACCATCCGCGATCTCAACCGTGCCAATGACTGGAACCTCCCCGACGATGCCGCCAATACCGTGGCGGGCCTTGTGATCCACGAGGCGCAGATGATCCCCAAGGTCGATCAGGTCTTTATCTTTCACGGATTCCGGTTTCAGGTCATGGCCCGCAAGGACAACCGCATCACAAGGCTCAAGGTGCGTAAACTCTGAGTGACAGACTCAGCGTGGCCCTTTGTATTTCAGAATATCCCGATCAACCCCCAGACCGATGATCGGACTCAGTAAATCCCGCCACAGGCTGGGGCGGGGATTGTCGACCCGTTCCTGATCGCGCGGCAGACGCAAATCACCCTGCAACATCGGCGCCAGAATCCGCTCATCCAGAATCCATCGTCCCCTTCGCCCCTCGGCGCGGTCGGCCCCCTGATAGCCCAGCCATGTTGAAAGCCGAGCCTTGCAACACGGGGATTCCCCCGGGTGGATCAGGTAAAAGCCGCTGTTGACCCGTAAACAGATATTGTCCAGCACGCGCGCCACGCCGAGATAATTGTCGGGAACATGTGCCTTGGGCATATAGTTGAAGCGCCCCGGATCGCCGTTGAAAAATACCGCAAGCGCCGTGCAGAGGTCTATTCCGAGCTGCGCCATCGCCCAACCCAGCACCGGCTCTGGATCGCGCGTCCAGTCATACCCTGCAAGCGCCACGCAAAGAGCCTCGGGAGAGAGCGCGCGCAAATGCTCGATCTGGTGCGGAACAGGGTTTGCGGACCAATCAAACGAACCGGCGTGATGCATGTTGGGCTCCGTAACTATCGCGGCCAGGCAATGGCGTATCACTGAGTTTTGAAAATGCGTTTTTTGCGGAACAACTGTGACGCCATTTGGGCAAGCACAAAAATTTGCTTGGGACGCGCGGCTTTGGCGGCTAGGCTGAGGCCATGTTGACCCGTATCCTGCACGCCTTCTCGACGCCAAAACCAGCGCCCCTGCCAGAGCCGGATGAAAAGCTGGCATTGGCGGCACTTATGGTTCGCGTAGCGAAATCCGATCACCATTACGAACTGGTGGAAATCAAGCGTATCGACCGTCTTTTGGCGCGAATTTACGGGCTTGGCCCGGTCGAGGCCGCCAAAATGCGCGCGCTCTCTGAACGGCTCGAGCATGCCGCCCCCGATACCGAACGGTTCGGCCATATCATCCGCGAAACCGTCAGCCTCGAGGCACGCCTTGGCGCACTCGAGGCGCTGTGGGAGGTGGTGTTGTCCGACGGCACGAGCCGGCTCGAGGAATTGCAGGTGATTGATGCCGCCCGCGAGGCGATGGGCCTGAGCCACGCCGATAGTGACGCCGCCCGCGCCATCGCCGAGACCCAATAGCCCCCTCAATTCCCCATTGGCGCGCTGCGTGCCGCGGCTTATACCAGAGCCATGTTTGCAGAATTCCTGAAACGGCTGTTCCAACCAGCCCCCGAGCCCCTGACCGGCGGCGATGCCCGTCTGGCGCTCTGTGCCCTTCTCGTGCGTGTCGCGCGCACCGACGGAGACTATGCCGCCGCCGAGATCATCCGCATCACGCGCATCATCTCTGCCCGCTACGGTCTGGCCCAGCCAGAGGCCGAGGCGCTGCGCCAAGAGGCCGAAACGCTCGAGAGCGAGGCCCCAGACACCGTCCGCTTTACCCGCGCGATCAAGGATGCCGTGCCCCATGAGGACCGGCTGGCCGTCATCGAGGCGCTCTGGCAAGTGGCGTTGGCCGATGGCAAACGCGAGCCAGACGAAGACGCGCTCTTGCGTCTGGTCGCAAGCCTCTTGGGCATCACCGACCAAGAGAGCGCGCGCGCCCGTCACCGGGTCATGGGACAGGCATGATCGCCAGCCTGCCGATGTATGACCGCCCAGAGACGGCAGCGGCCAATGACGCGCTATGGCAAGGTATCCGCGCGGTCTTGGGCGAGGGACCAGAAACCCTCACCCGTGACGGCGACCTCTGGGATCACTGGCTCAGCCCCGATCTGCTTCTGTCGCAAACCTGCGGATACCCCTACCGCGCGCGGCTGCATGGCCGTGTGACGCTGGTGGGCAGCCCCGTTCTTGACCTGCCCGATTGTCCGCCCGGGCTTTACCATAGCGTCTTTGTCGCCCGCGCCGATGACCCGCGCACGGACCCTCAGGAGTTTGCCACCGCACGGCTGGCCTATAATGATGCCCTGTCGCAATCCGGCTGGGCCGCGCCGCAAAACTGGGCTGCCGCGCGTGAGTTCGCGTTCACCAATCCTGTCCACACGGGCGCGCACCGCGCCTCTGCGATGGCCGTGGCCGACGGGCGCGCCGACATTGCCGCACTCGACGCGCTCAGCTGGCATCTGATGCAAGCGCATGACCCGTTCGCGACTGGCCTGCGCGTGCTGGCCCATACCGATCCCACGCCCGCCCTGCCCTATGTCACGGCGCTCGGGCGAGATGCCGACGCGCTGCGCGCCGCACTTGAGGTGGCAATCCTTGCGCTGCCGGCCTCCACGCGCGCAAGCCTTGGGGTAAAGGGCATCACCTCCATCCCGGCAGCGGAGTATCTGGCCCTGCCCGATCCCGCGCCGCCTCCTGCGCCTCCGAATTGAGCTGACGATGCGTCAATTCGCGCAAACCACCCCCCAATCGCCCGTTTTGCAAGTTGCATTGGTCCATTTTTTCCGTCCTATTGTCACAAAACCATCAAACCTCACCAAAACGGAAGCTGCCCTTGTCCGACACGCCCCCGGTCATCGAGATACGCAACCTGCACAAGGCCTATGGCGCGCTTGAGGTGATCAAGGGGGTCGATATCGCGGCCCATCGTGGCGATGTCGTCTCGCTTATCGGCTCATCCGGGTCGGGCAAATCCACCATCCTGCGCTGTGCCAACCTGCTTGAGGATAGCCAACAGGGCGACATCCTCTTCAAGGGCGAGCCGGTTCAGTGGAACGGCTCAGGTTTGGCGCGCCACCCCGCCGATCCCAAACAGGTACTGCGCATCCGCACCAACCTGAGCATGGTGTTTCAGCAATTCAATCTCTGGGCGCATCTCACGATCCTGCAAAACGTGATGGAGGCGCCCGTGACCGTGCTTGGCCGCGACCGGCACGAGGTCGAGGGGGCCGCACGCAAATATCTCGACAAGGTGGGCATTGGCGACAAATGCGATGTCTACCCGGCGCAATTGTCCGGCGGCCAGCAGCAACGCGCCGCCATCGCCCGCGCCCTCTGCATGGAGCCCGAGGCGCTTCTCTTCGACGAACCCACATCGGCACTCGATCCGGAACTGGAGCAAGAGGTGATCCGCGTCATCAAGGACCTGGCAAACGAAGGCCGCACCATGATGATCGTCACCCATGACATGAAAATGGCCGCCGATGTCAGCGACCATGTGGTATTCCTGCACCAAGGGCTGATCGAGGAACAGGGCCCGCCCGACACCCTCTTTGGCGCGCCGAAATCGACGCGCCTGCAACAATTCCTCAGTTCCACCACCGGCGGCTGAGGCAAGACCACCAATCAAGGGAGACAACAATGAAGAAACTGCTACTCACCACCGCCGCTCTGGCCCTCTCGGCCGGCTTTGCCATGGCCGATACCGTGCGTCTGGGCACCGAAGGCGCCTATCCTCCGTATAACTTCATCAACGACAAGGGCGAGGTTGACGGATTCGAGCGCGAGTTGGGCGATGAGCTGTGCAAACGTGCCGAACTGACCTGCGAATGGGTCACGAACGACTGGGACAGCATCATCCCCAACCTCGTGTCCGGCAACTATGACGTGATCATCGCCGGTATGTCGATCACCGACGAGCGAGACCAGGTGATTGATTTCACCCAGAACTACACCCTGCCCGATCCCTCCGCCTATCTTGCCCCTTCGGCGGATGTCGATGTGAAATCCGGCGTGATCGCGGCCCAATCTGGCACGATCCAAGCGTCCTATGTCGCCAGCAGCGGTGCCACGCTGGTGGAATACGCCACACCCGAGGAATCCATCGCCGCCGTGCGCAATGGCGAGGCGGATGCCGTGCTGGCCGACCGCGCCTTCCTTCTGCCGGTCGCCCAAGAGGATGACGCGCTGGAACTGCTCGAAGAGATGGTGATGATCGGCGGCGGCATCGGTCTTGGCATCCGCGAGAGCGACACTGAGCTCAAGGCCAAATTCGACGCTGCCATTCAGTCGATGAAGGACGACGGCAGCCTGAACGCCTTGATCGAGAAATGGGAAATCGGCCTGACCTTCTGAGCTTGACCAACCGGCGGGGCCACACATGGCCCCGCCCCTCCAACAAGGCGGAATGCGATGTTTGCCTATTGCTCCGATCCGGCCAGCCTAGACGGGCTTGTTTGGCTGTCGTGCTACCTGACCACGGCCAAGCATATGCAGCTCTATTACGCGTTTGGCACTGTGCTGTTGCTGTTGGCGATCACCGCGCCCGCGGCCCTCGCCTTTGGCTTTGGCGGGGCGATGGCCGCACGGGCGCATCTGGCCCCCCTGCGCTGGTTCGGCAAGGCCTATATCTCGGTCGTGCGCGGTGTGCCCGACATCGCGTTCTTCCTCTTTTTCGTCATCGCGCTTGATCAGGCCTTTGAATGGGCGCGGCACAAGGTGCTCTGCCCCGATTGGGATCAACCGATCCGGCAAGGCAACGATTTCGTGGTCTGTCAGGCCGCCAAACTGCCGCTCGGCTCTGCGCCGCAATGGGTGCATGAAACCTACGGGTTCCTCCTTGCGGTGCTGACATTTGCCATTGTTTTCGGTGCCTTTGCGGCCAATGTGCTCTTTGGGGCCATGCGCGCCGTGCCGCGCGCCCAGATGGAAACCGCCGAAGCCTATGGCATGACCCACCGTCAGGCATTTTGGCGGATCATGGTGCCGCAGATGTGGGTCTATGCGCTGCCCGGTCTGGGCAATCTCTGGATGGTACTGATCAAGGCCACGCCGCTCCTTTTCCTCTTGGGGGTCGAGGATATCGTCTATTGGGCGCGTGAACTCGGCGGCACCGCCAACCCGCGCTTTACCGATTATCCGCATGGTGACTGGCGGATGTGGTATTTTCTGGGGCTGATGGTGTTCTACCTCGGCTTCACCCGCGTGTCCGAAGTGGTTCTGGAACGCCTCATGCAGCGCCTCACCCTGGGGCAGGCCACCATCGGCGGCGAAGCGCAAAGGAAAGCGGCATGAGCTGTCTTGAAACCATTCAAGCCTATGGGCTGCGCGCCATAGGAATCGGTGAACGGCTCTTGCCGCAGAGCGATTTCACTCTCTGCCAACAGATCACGCTGATCGGCTCTGGCATGATCTGGAACGTCTATTTCGGCTTTTTTGCCCTTGTCAGCGGTTTCATCCTCGCCACCGCCGTGGCTCTTGGCAAAGGGTCGCGCCACCAGGTGATCCGCAAACTCTCTGAATGGTTCATCTTCATCTTTCGTGGTTCGCCACTCTTTATTCAGTTCTTCTTTGCCTATTTCTTTTTCCTCTCGCTCAAATCCGTCTCGCCGTTCTTCAACATCCTGACCTCGGCTTGGCTCGGCGCGCTGATCGTGCTTTTCCTCAACACCGCCGCCTATTCCGGCGAGATTTTCTATGGCGCGCTGCGCTCCATCCCCAAGGGTGATGTCGAGGCGGCGGATGCCTATGGCTTCTCCGGCTGGCCGCGCTTTCGCCGAATCATCTGGCCCACCATGCTGCGGCTGGCGTGGCCCGCCTATACGAATGAGGCGATCTTTCTCTTTCACGCCACAACGCTGGTCTTTTTCTCGGGCTTTCCGGTCTGGCAACAGCGCGGCGATGCGCTCTATTATGCCAAGTATTTCGCGGACAAGACCTTCAACCCTTTCGTGCCCTATCCGATCCTCGCGGGCTATTTCATCCTGTTGACGCTCGGGGTGATCGGTGTCTTTGGCCTGATCAACCGCCACCTCAACCGCCATCTGCCGCAGGAATACCGCCGTAAGCTCAACCTGCGGATGAACCTGATCCGCTGATGGGCGGCGTGGCGATCCTCATTCCCGCCGCCGGGGCCTCATCGCGGATGCGGGGCACGGACAAACTCTTGCAAGAGGTGCGTGGTCAGCCGCTCTTGCGCGACCGGGTGGCGCTCGCCCTTGGCACGGGCTGCGCCGTGGCAGTGACCCTACCACCCGGGTCTGCCGCCCGTCGCGCTGCCTTGGACGGGTTGAATGTCACCCTCCTGCCTGTGCCCGACGCCGCAACAGGCATGTCGGCCTCGCTGCGCGCGGGGGCTGCATGGGCAATGGCAAAGGGGGCCACAGCCCTCATGGTGCTGCTCCCCGACCTGCCGGACCTGACCGCAGACGATATGAGCATCATGCTGCAAGCCAATGATTGTGAAAATATATTTCGCGCCTGCGACATGGAGGGAACCCCCGGCCACCCGGTCATCCTACCGGCCCGCCTGCTACCAGAGCTAACCCGCATCACCGGTGACACCGGCGCGCGCGACATCTTGCGCGCCCATCCCGTGACGCCCGTGCGCCTGCCCGGCCAGCACGCCACCACCGACCTCGACACGCCCGAGGCCTGGGCGGCATGGCGCGCCGCGCAGACCTAAGCCGGGTCGCGCCCCATATGCTCGGCAATCCGCCGGTTGAGCCACGCAAGCCCCGCCAGCGACAGGCCCAACCCGAGGAAGGATGCCACCCGCACCAGCCCCGCCAACCCGGCCATATCCACCAGAAACACCTTGGCCACGGTCAGCGCGACGCCGGCCATCGCCACCCGGCGCAAGGTCTCTGACCGCCGAACCAGTGCCAGCCCCAACAGCATCACCGAGACCAGAATGAGCGCGATCGTATAGCTGTATAGCTCGCCATCGCTCATCCCCGGCACACTCAGATCATCCCCCTGCCAGAGCCGCCTAATCTCGAGCCCGAGATACCACGCGCCATAACCCGCCCCCGCTACGACAAAGACCTGCCGCAGCAACCGCGGCAGATGATCCAGCTTCCACCCCGCAAGGGCAAAGACCAGAGCCACCGGCAGATACGCGGCGGCCAGCGTATCGAAAATCAACGGCCCGCTCACATATTCCTTGCGCCAGAATATCGTCGCCAGCGGGTTGGTCAGCACCGCCTGCGCCACCAGCGTGATCAGCGCCACCGCCCCCATGACGACCGCAAAAATTACACGCAGCCACCGCACCACGCGCCCGCCCACGCGCAGCCGCCAGAGCTGTACCATGCTGGGCGCGAGCCACACCACCGCCGTCAGCCCGAGCCCCGCATGCCCCATCGCCCCCGACCCGCCCAGCCAGCGCTGCAAAATAACGCTGAGGAAAATCGCGCCGATGCTCCAGACGGCGCTTTCGATCACCGCCCGCGTGGTGCCCCCGGCCCGCGCCGCCATCACCCACCATGCCGCCCCGAGCAAGATCAGCGGCCCCAAATGCGACAGGAGCACATCGCCCAATCCCGCCTCGCGTACCGCCCAATCCAGACCGGGATCAATCACCAGCCGGTAGCCGATCACCGCAACGCCCACCTGCGCCACACCGCCCAAAAGCGGCAGATTGAACCGCCGGTCAATCAACGCCGTAGCCAGAACCATCAGCCCGAGCGCCAGCGTCAGCGCCGCCTTGCTCAGCACCACAAAGAGCGACAGCGTGATCAGCACCAGCGCCGCCGCCGCGAACAGCGCCGCTGCAAGCCGCCCCTCCGGTCCGCGCGTCCGCAACGCGAACACCACCATCAGCCCCGCCAGCGCCATCACCTGCAAGGCCCATGAATACGCCCCGATCACCGCCGCCGGGGTCCAAAAAAGCTCAAGGATCAGCGCCAGCCCCGGTCCCATCACCGCCGCCCCAAGGCTCCACAGGATCACCGGCACCGCCCCAGACGCATATCGTGCCCGAAATGCAAAAAGGACCGAGGCTATTGTTCACCACCTGACGTAGGATTCCCAAGGCTGAGATGGTGTGCCATGTTCGGGCGCATGAGACGTTCCGACATCTG
>JBLRXE010000072.1:0-9131 GCA_047920895.1 Roseovarius sp. | reverse complement strand
CCGTAGCGATAGACGGGATCAAGCCGCGCCTCGACCAGCGCGTCGATCACCGCTACTTGCGCATCGTCGAAATAGTCGCGATAGCCGCCCACCTTGGCGCGCCGGGTCTTGTAGCTGTCGGGGTTGCTCTTGTCGCCGGGGGCCACCCGCGCACCGCTCAGGCGAAAGCTGCTGTCGGCCTCTTTCTTCTTCATATTCTCGAACGAGGCGTAATCCACCGCCTCTTGAATGGCCGTGGCATCGGCGGGAATGTCCAGAAACCGCGCCACTTCGGTCAGCACCGCATGGGGATTGGCGCGCATGTCCTCGTAGCGGATCAGGCACAGCGCGCGCATCTTGTCCATTTCCCGCGCCCAGAGGTTCATGAAGTCGATGATCTTGGGCAGGCCGCCGCCCTCGTGCAGCACGAAATCATAAATCGGCGTGTCGTCGCCATGGGCCGGATATTCGTTGAGCAGCTTCTTTTCCGACGGCATCCGGTAACGCCATTGAAAGAACTGCGACACCGCCACATCGCGCGGGTCACGCATCATCAAGAGGACCTTTTTGGCGTAGAAATCCGCCTTGCTGTCGGTATGGCCGGTGTAATCGCCGATGTAGTTGTCATGGGTAAAGAACAGACGCGGGGCGCGGCGGTCCATGTTGTGAAAATTGTCAAAGCCGATCAGGATATCCTCGGGCAGGTCGTACACCTGTTGATAAAGCCGCGAGATCATGACCCTCAGCCATGTGCGCCCGCTCTTGCCAAAGGACACGACCACCGCATCGGCGCGTTGCAGGCTGGCAAATTGCTCGCGCCCGCGCATCTGGCGCTCGGCGCGGATACGCGTCTCCTGATCCGCACCTTTCATATCCATCTTGAGCTTGAGCAGGCGACGGCTGGCCTTGCGCCAGACGACCTTGGATGCCTCGGGAAAGGAGGCGCGCAGCAGGCGGAGAGTGTCACGCATGGGCTTGGGCCTTTTCTGCCGGTGTCACGCGGGGCGGTCGCATTGTGACCGGTTTCGGGGGTCGCTTACTCATTCTACGTCCGATTTGCCATATCAAAAGCGTCACTGTGTGAGCGGAGCGTTGCTCAGAACCAGATCCGCGATGGTCGGGCCAAAGATCTGCTCGCCACAGGGGCTGAAGTGATCCACGTCCCAAAAGGTCAGGCAATCGCCCTGCACCAGCGTATCGCTGTCAAAATCGAGCGCCTCGAGCAGCGAGACATAGCGATAGGCGCTCTGCCCCTCGGCCTCTGTCTGGAGCCGCTCCTCCAGCGCCTCAAAATGCGCCAGCGACACGGGGTTAAAGCGCAGCCGCTCGGGGCTGTAGTTGCCGGGATTGTTCAGGTCTACGCGCGCCTCGGCAAAGGGACCAAGCCAGAGAACATCGAGATCTGAGGGCAACCGCGCCAGATAGGTAGAGGTGAGGGCGATATTCTCTTCTGCAATCCGCGCCTCGGTGCCCGGCTCAAAGGCCGCGTCACTGTCGCCCTCGTTGCGGTGGTCGAGGATGTAATGCGAACCCGAGACGTGAAAGACCACCTGCGCCACGGTGTCGCGATGCACCTCCAGAAACGGGATCGCCGCCTCGTAAGAGCATTTGGCCTTGTATTGATAGGGCCGGCACCCCCCCCGTGTGAGGCCCACAAGAAACGGAAAGCGCTCGGTACTGCGCAGGGCGTTGTAAACATTCTCGGCATGGGAATCGCCCAGAATGAAAATCCCCGGACCATGCCGTGCAGCACAGTCCCTCATCCGCGCATCGAAATCGTCGTTCAGTTCTTCATCGCGAAACCGGCATCCGTCATCGGCCACGCGCGACCGGGTGGCGGTCGGGCTGAACCGTTCGTAATTGGCGCGCGTCACGGGATCGAGCCTGTGGGCGAGGTAATGCGCGCGAAACCCGTCGGTTTCCTGCCCCCATAGGCCCAGCCCCCCCCAAACCGCCATGCAAGCCGCCGCCGTGCCAAAGAGCCGGAGCGGCGGCAGCGCGTGCATCCGCCGAAATGGCCGCTCGACATAGCGCCAACTCAGGCAGGCAAGGACAAAGGCCAGCGCGCAGGCGGCAAGCATGAGCCAGAGGTCATCGCGCCCCGTCCCGATGCGGGTAAAGACCAGCGCGGGCACATGCCAGAGATAGAGCGAATAGCTGACCAGCCCGACAAAAACCACCGGACGCCAGCCCAGCAACTGGCCCGACAGGCTCTGTCCCTTGGCAAACGCAATGACCAGCGCCGCACCAACGCAAGGGAAAACAGCCGCCAGCCCCGGAAATGCGGTCTCGGTGTCAAAGCTGAACACCGCCCAGAGAATGAGCGCCAGCCCCAAGAGCGCGCCGTGCCGCCACCGACCGCTCTCGCGCAGCGCCGCACCCTGCGGTGTGGCCAGCCAATAGGCGATGAGAACGCCCACTATCAATTCCCAGAACCGCGCATAGAGCAGGAAAAAAGCGCGCGCGCCATTGCCCCGCTCGATCTGCCATTGCGCAAGCGCAAGGCTGACAAGCGCCACAGCCATGAAAATGCGGACCTGCCATTTCGCCCCGGCCCGCCATGTCAGCAACACCGCCATTGGAAAGATCAGGTAAAACTGCTCTTCGACCGAGAGGCTCCAATTGTGCAAGAGCGGCTTGAACTCTGCCGCCGTCGCAAAATAGCCGCTGACCTCTAGGAAATAGACATTCGCGAAAAACACGGTCGAGGCGGCGATGCTGCCGGAAAACTCGGCCATCGCCGAGGGATCAAGCAGCGCCCAGGCGATGGGATAGCTGATCCCCATCATCACGAACAGCGCCGGAAAGATACGTCGGATGCGGCGGCCGTAGAACCCGGCCAGCGTAAAGTTCCCCGCCGCCCGTTCGCCCAGGATGATCGAGGTGATCAGATAACCGGAGATGACAAAGAACACATCCACGCCGACAAACCCGCCGGGAAACCATGAGACCCCCGCGTGATAGAGCACCACAGGCAGGATGGCCACGGCGCGCAGACCGTCGATTTCGGGGCGATAGTTCATGATGTCAACATTTGGAACTTGTCGGGAAAGGAAGCCGAGCGCGGATCACGCCAGCCGTTCTACCGTCTGGTATTCTTTCTTGCGGTTCTTGGCGAAGCCGAACTTTTTCTTGCGCCCTGTCGCAGTCGAGGTGATCAGCCGATAAGAGACATCCGTATGCCGCATGGCGATGCCATGAAACAGACCCGCCCACCATTCGGGCGATTTCACCGTGCAATGCACATTCTGCCCATTGGGCAGCACCTTGACCGCCGGATAGCAGGCGATGTTTGCATAGAGAAACTTGCGCGCATAGCCAAACATCTCGTCCACGATCCAGGGCACATCGGGTGTGGTGATGTGTTCCAGAACATCGGTGCAGATCACCCCGTCATATTGCCGGTCGGGCAACTCTTTGAACGGCTCGTGACCAGGGTCATAACAGCGGATGTCGGCCACGCCCCAATACTCCTGGATGCTGGGCACCACCTTGTCCTTGTCGTTGGTCAGCGCCACATTGCGCAGCTCATATCCCACGCCCTTGCCCGCGCCGTAATCCAGAATATCAGTCGCGCCGGTACGCTCGATCATCTCCTTGATACCGGGGGCATGCCGGATCAACATCTTGCCGGGAAAGGTCTGCGTGCCGGATTTGCCCGCTGCCGCCTCGCCCTCTTCGTGCAGCTGCTCATACATTGTCACCATGTCGAGATATTCGGGGCTGGGATTGCCGCGTCCGTAAGAAGTCATACTGACTGTCCGTTCGTGCTAAGGGATGTCCCATCGGGATTTTGACGCTCTCATAATCCCTAAGACGCGGCGTTTCGACATGAAAATTGTCGCGGGGTGACAAATGTGGCAAGCGACCGCGCATTTTCCCGGGGATTGACCGGCGACGGCGGCGCGATCACGACGGCGCGGGCGCGATTGTGCCGTTTCATGGTGCGGTGCGGGTGACGTTGGGCTTTCAGGCCCGGTCGATGCCTACTGCGCGGGAACCGACAACGGATCAACGCGCGCCTCGCCTGCGGTCATGCCCGGCACGGCACGGTCGTGGCGCAGATAGGCGATGCCGCGCCCGCCGGACTGGGTGTAGAGCGTGCCTGCGGCTTTGCCTTCGGGGGTGGTTATCTCGCTGCCGATAGGGGCCGTGCCATGTACCGCCACAAGCGTCAGGCCCTTGCGCAACTCTGTCTTGTGTTTCATGCGCGCCGTGACCTCTTGGCCGACATAACAGCCCTTGCGGAAATCGACACCATTCAGCCGCTCGAACCCGGCCTCCAGAATGAACGTGTCGGGGGTCAGTTCGATCCCGGTCTCGGGGATGCAATGGGCCACGCGAATCCGCGCAAAATCACTGCCGTCGTCGCCGGGGTCCTCGCCATAGAGCCGCCAGCCCAAATCAGGGTGGCGCGGATCGGCGAGCGCGCCCTCGGGGGCGGGGCCGGTGCCGCGCTGGACCTTGAGGTCAGTTTCGGTGATGGCCACGTCAGCGCGTAATTTATACATCGTCAGCCTTTGCAAAAGCATCGGTGCAAGGCTGTTGTCGACATCGAGCCGGATCGCATCGCCGTGACGCGACAGCAGGAAATCGGCCAGATATTTGCCCTGCGGAGTCAGGATCGCCGCATAAACGAGCCCTTGATCCAGTTTGTGCAGGTCGTTTGTCACCAAGCCTTGCAGGAAATGCAGGGCGTCGGTGCCGGTGATCTCCAGAATGCGGCGCGTCATGCCTCTTCCCCCGTGTTGTCCGCCTGTAATATAGGTCACGCGAACAGACACAACAGGGGTCGTCATGCGCGCAGCACTCTCGGTGGTGATTCCGACACGGAATGCGGGTGCGGGTCTGCCAACCTGTCTGGCGGCGCTCATGGAGGGGCTGGAGGCGGGTTTGGTTCGTGAAGTGATTGTCAGCGATGGCGGGTCGGGTGATACAACGTTGCAAATCGCCGATGCGGTGGGGGCGGTGATCTTGCAGGGTGCTGCGTCCCGTGGCGGGCAATTGCGGCGCGGGGCGCAGGTGGCGGGCGGCGACTGGCTTTTGTTTCTGCACGCCGATACGGTTTTACCCATGGGATGGGCCGGTGTGGTCAGTGCGCAGATGGGGCGGGGCGGGGCTGCCGCCTTTCGGTTGGCGTTTGATGCAAGCGGGGTGATGCCCTGGCTGGTGGCGGGCTGGGCCAATCTGCGCAGCCGTGTTCTGGGCCTGCCGTATGGGGATCAGGCGCTGTTGATCGCGCGGGCGGAGTATGAGGCGATCGGCGGATTTGCCGATATTCCGTTGATGGAGGATGTGGCCATCGCGCGGGCGCTGCACGGGCGGATCGCGCTCTTGCCGCTGGCGGTCACAACCTCTGCGGTGCGGTATCGGCGCGAGGGGTGGGTGCGACGGGGTGCGCGCAACCTCTGGACACTGATCCGCTATCTCTGCGGGGCAGACCCTGTGCGTCTGGCTGAGGCGTATCGGCGAGGTGCCCGGAATTTTTAAAAAATTCCGGACAAGAAAATTTTAAATTTTCTTGTCGCTCAGAGGCGCCGGCTGGATTTCTTCGGATATTTGCACAAGACGGTTGCAGCGATTGACGCCGCTTGCGATGGGCGTAAGGTGCGGCGCGAAGAAGCAGGAGTTCCCTCATATGAGCCTCGCCCACGGTCGCGCCTATCTGGCCATTCCCGGTCCCTCGGTCATGCCCGAAGAGGTGCTGCGCGCCATGCACCGCGCGGCCCCGAATATCTATGAGGGCGAGCTGATCGAGATGACGGCGGGGCTAATTCCCGACCTGCGCGCCGTAGCACGCACGCGCCAACATGCGGCGATCTATATCTCGAACGGGCATGGCGCATGGGAGGCGGCACTGGCCAATACGCTGCAACCCGGCGACCGGGTGCTGGTGCCGGCCACGGGGCGGTTCGGTCATGGCTGGGCGGATGTGGCGCAGGGGCAGGGAATCGCGGTCGAGATGTTGGATTTCGGCAAGCGGTCAGCGATTGACCTCAACCGTCTGGAAGACGTGCTGCGCGCGGACAACGGCCATGGCATCAAGGCGGTTCTGGCGACGCATGTCGATACCTCGACCTCTGTCCTCAATGACATTGCCGGGGTGCGCGCCGCGCTGGACGCAGCCGGGCATCCGGCGCTTTTGATGGCCGATTGCATTGCCTCATTGGCCTGTGACCAGTTCGAGATGGACGTCTGGGGTGTCGATGTGATGGTCGCGGGCAGCCAGAAGGGGCTGATGGTGCCGCCCGGCCTGGCCTTTGTGTTCTTCTCCGACAAGGCGGCGGAGGTGCGCAAAAGGATGCCGCTGGTCAGCCGCTATTGGGATTGGACCCATCGCGCTGATCCACAGATGTTCTATCAGTATTTTGGCGGCACCGCGCCCACGCATCACCTTTACGGCTTGCGCGCGGCGCTCGACCTGATCGCGGCGGAGGGCGGGATCGCGGCGGTCTGGGCGCGGCATGAGACGCTGGCGCGCGCCATTTGGGCGGCCTGCGAGACTTGGGGGCAGGAGGGGCCGCTGGAGATGAACATCAGTGATCAAGCTTTGCGCAGCCGTGCCGTGACCGCGTTGCGGATCGGGGCGCCGCATGGCTCGCGCTTGCGGTCCTGGGTGCAGGATCATGCGGGCGTGACGCTGGGGATCGGGCTGGGTATGGCAGAGCCGGGCGATCCGGCGTGGCACGGGTTTTTCCGTATCGGCCATATGGGGCATGTCAATGCGCATATGGTTCTGGGCGCGCTTGGTGCAATCGAGGCGGGATTGGCGGCGCTTGATATTCCGCATGGCACAGGCGGATTGGCGGCTGCGGTGCAGGTGATTTCCGGCAAGGCCTAGCAGGTTGCTGAAATAGTCCCTGACTCGGAACGCTGTCCCGCCATGAGAGCTGGGTGATTTGTTTGCGATGCCCGTTGGTTCGTTTGACGCATGGAGTTGGTGGCGTTCTGCTGCGTCATGCGGCCAGCAACCGGGGCAATCTTGCGAGATTGTTGGCGGCCATTGTCAGGATGAAGCGGGATCTGACGCGCTCGACGCCGCGATACATGGTCTGGGCCATGCCGCCAACGGTTTTCGCCCAGCCGAACGCCTCTTCGATCTTCTTTCGGTGCTTCTGGGACAGGGCGTAGCCCTCATGCCGGGTGGTTCGGCCATCGATTGCTGAATAACGCGATTTCTGTGCCACATGCGGGGTAACACAGGCCTGTCGCAGGTCGCGCACGAACTCTCCCGCGTCATAACCCTTGTCCGCGCCAAGCGTCAGCCGTCGGGTCGATCCTGGTGAATGGCGGTGGACCATGTCCAGCGCGGCCTTGCGCTCGGCATGGCCGTCAGCCTTTGTCAGGTCGCCCTGAACGATCAGGCCGTTGCGGTTCTCCATCAAGGCATGCCCGATGAAACACAGCATGGCCCCAGTTCCGGGGGATTTCTTGTAGAGCCGGGCATCAGGATCAGTCGTGGACGCATGTGTGGCGTTCGAGCGCTTCTCGCCCTTGAAATCGACCTCGGCATTGCGGTGGGGTTTGGTGTTGCGGGGCATCGTGTCGTTCTCGGCTGGGCTATCGGAAGGTGCGGTTTCGGGCGTGGTGTCCAGAGCGGGCGGATCGCCCGGCCCCTCATCGTCAGGCGGGGTGGCATCGGCCTTCGGCTGGAAACTCTTCATCGACGCCCAGGCTTTCACGAGCGTGCCGTCGACCGAGAAATGCTCGTCCGACAAGAGCGGCGCGACCTCGCGATGGGCCAGGATCGCCGCCATCACTTTGCGTGACATTTCCGTGGTCAGCAGCCGGTCGCGGTTCTTCGAGAACACGGTCGGCACCCACACAGGATCATCTATCCCGAGGCCGACAAACCAGCGGAACATCAGGTTGTAATCCATCTGCTCCATCAACTGCCGTTCGGAGCGGACCGAGAACAGGATTTGTAGTAGGCTTGCCCGGATCAGCCGCTCCGGCGGGATCGAGGGCCTGCCGAAATCGGTGTAAAGCACCTCGAACTCGGCATCGAGGCTGGCGAGCGCGTCATTGACCACCTGTTTGATCTTGCGCAGTGGGTGTCGCGGCGGGATGCGCTCCTCCAGATCGACATAACTGAACAGCGACCCGCTCGTCTCATCCGTCCCGCGCATCATCACCCCCGCAGTTATCGTGCCGAGGGTGAATCATGTTCTCAAATCGTTGTCGAGGCAGGACTATTTCAGCAGCCTGCTAGGGGGCAGGGCGGCCCAGAGATCACGCGGCGGCGCTACGCGTCTTGTTGCGCGCGGGGAAGTGTTGCGCGCGGGGAAGTGGGGCGAATGCCCGCTAAGGCGCATTCGCGTTCTTGTGGTCCTCGCCCCCCCCCGGCTCAATCCCTCAGATTTGTTTCCAGCCAATGTTCCAGCCAGTGAATGTTGTAATTCCCGGACTGGATGTCCTCTTCCTGCAAGAGCGCGTGAAAGAGCGGCACGGTGGTATCGACGCCATCGACAATCAACTCGCCAAGCGCGCGGGCGAGCCGCTGAAGGGCGCTGTGACGATCCTTGCCATGCACGATCAGCTTGGCAATCAGGCTGTCGTAATAGGGCGGAATCTTGTAGCCGTCATAGAGCGCCGAATCCATCCGCACGCCCAGCCCGCCGGGGGCGTGAAACTGTGTGATCCGGCCGGGACGTGGCGCGAAATCGGGCAGTTTCTCGGCGTTGATGCGCACCTCGATGGCGTGGCCATTGATGATGAGGTCATCCTGCGTGAAGGACATCGGCAGTCCTTCGGCCACGCGGATCTGTTCCTGCACAAGATCGACGCCAAAGATCGCTTCGGTCACGGGATGCTCGACTTGCAAGCGCGTGTTCATCTCGATGAAAAAGAAATCGCCCTTTTCATAAAGAAACTCGATGGTGCCCGCGCCGCGATAGTTGATGCGGGCCACGGCATCGGCGCAGATCTTGCCGATGCGGTCGCGTTCCTCGGACGTTATGCAGGGGCCGGGGGCCTCTTCCAGCACCTTTTGGTGGCGGCGCTGAAGCGAACAGTCGCGCTCGCCCAGATGCACGGCGCGGCCCTTGCCATCGCCGAACACCTGAATTTCGATATGGCGCGGCGTGGTCAGGTATTTCTCGATATAGACCTCGTCATTGCCGAAGGCCGCCTTGGCCTCCGACCGCGCGGTG
>JBLRXE010000071.1:0-9201 GCA_047920895.1 Roseovarius sp. | reverse complement strand
GTCGCGGCCCTTCAGGTGCGGTTCCCGGCCATCGTCGGCCCGCACAAAGAAGACATCTGCTACGCCACGACCAACCGCCAAGAGGCGGTCAAGGCGATGGCCGAAAAGGCCGAAGCCATGCTCGTGGTGGGCGCGCCCAACTCGTCCAACTCCAAACGTCTGGTCGAGGTCGGCGCGCGCGCGGGCTGTTCCTATGCCCAGCTTGTGCAACGCGCCACCGACATCGACTGGCGCGCCTTGGACGGCATCCGCAGCATGGGCATCACGGCGGGTGCCTCCGCCCCCGAAGTGCTGGTCAATGAGGTGATCGACGCCTTTCGCGCCCGCTATGACGTAACCGTCGAAGTGATCGAAACCGCGCAGGAAACGGTTGAGTTCAAGGTGCCGCGGGTGCTGCGCGCGCCTGCGTGATGCGGGGTGGCAGGTGCCGTTGTGTGCAAAGAAATTGAACCGGCCCGGCACCTGTTAGGGCGTGTTGCGCTCAATCGAAACCACACCCGTCCCGGGCTTGACCCGGGACCTCGCCGAGGCAGCGTGGAGGCCCCGGCTCGGGAGCCGGGGCGATGTAAACCCGATCAGACGCAACGTGCTTTAAATCATTGCTATCGTGCCTCCGCGACTTATGTCCCGTTTTGGTGATCCGATACCCCTCGCCCCCGGAGCTTTACAAAAAACTGCCTGCACAGGCTGTTTGAGCTATCGGGTGTCGGCAAAATGCAACTTTGTGAACTTGAAACAGACCGCCACAGGCGGAAACCGAAGCCGAGACACAGGAAACGCGCATGACCACGAACTCTTATATGACCTGGGCCATTCTGGGGGCTGCCGGTGGCGCGGGCTTCGGCCTCTTTGCGGCACCCCTCCTCTACATCCTGATCAATCTGTCGTCAGACGGCGTCACATTTGGCGAAACTGCGCGTTTTGCCATCGCCAACGGGGCCACTTGGGGCGTTTTGGGTCTCTTTGCCGGTGTTTTCTTTTGGGTGATCAACAAAGTGCTCAATCCGCCCTCAGAGGATTGATCTTGACCGCCGAACGGCGCTGAAAAACATCAGGCTCAGTCCCCCCACCTGCCTCTCTTAACCGGACCAGCCCCTCACTCATTATCCCGCAGCCACGCGGGCCGCAGGACCACGATGGTGGGCCGGTCTGGCAGGGTGCGCAGCGACACTTCAATCTCGCTCACACCGGGGCGCGAGATGGCAAACTCCCCCTCCATCCCCGCCAGAAACCGCTCCAGCGTGCTGTCGCCGAACCAATGCATCGGCAGCACGATCGACGCTTTGACCCGCCGCAGCACAGTCATCATGTTCTCGATATTCATCGTGAACCCACCATCGACCGGGGCCATCACCACATCCATGCGGCCAAGAGCGGCGTATTGATCATCCGTCGGCTCGTGATGCAGATGCCCCAGATGGGCGATACACAGCCCCTCGGCCTCAAAGACGAAAATCGAATTGCCATTGGCCTCCACCCCGCCACCGAACCGGATATCGGTCGGCACATTGCGCACCACCAGCGTGCCCAGATCGAGGTGATGATCGGCCCCCTGCCCATAGTCGCCCCAACCGCGCAACACATGCGGGATCGCCGGATCGGGAAAGCCGGTCCAATGCGTCTCATGGGCATGGTTCATGGTGACAAGGTCGGGGATCAGATCGGCGCTGCCGATAAAGCCGGTGAAATCCGTCACCGCATTGTATCCGCCCGCCTGAATGAGAAACGAGGCATGGGCGATATAGCGCAGCCGCACGGTATAGTCGGGCAGAGGCGCGCGAAAGCTGGCCCGATGCAGGTATTCCATCCCCGGCGCGGCATCTGCCAAAGCGATGCAATGGCTCGGTCGGCGCTCTTGCGCTGTGGCGGGCGCGGCCAGCATCAGGACGAACAAGACCAGTCGGATCATCGACACCCCTCCCTTTGATTTTGTCCAAGATAGCACGCTTTGTCACCGCGTCATCTTTGCAAACCACAGAAGGGGCCTAGCTCTCCTTGACCAGCGGCACGATGGCCGGATCGGTCTCGGGGGCCAGTTCCTCGAAATCGAAATTATCCAGCCGCCGCGCCCGCCGCCCGGCCTTGTCCGCCGAAATCCGGATCTCGGCCACATCCTTGGCCGCCTGACTGAAATGTCGGTCAAGGTTCTCGACCCGCACCCCCAAACGCTCCACATCGGCAAAGAGCAGCCCCAATTCCCGCCGGATCGCCCCCGCCTGCGCGCGCATCCGCGCATCCTTGAGGATCGCACGCATGGTGTTGAGCGTGGCCATGCAGGTCGTGGGCGACACGATCCACACCCGCGCGGCAAAGCCATCGCGCACGACCTCAGGGAAATTGGCGTGCAACTCGGCATAGACCGCCTCGGAGGGCAGGAACATCAATGCGCCATCGGCGGTTTCGCCATCGATGATGTATTTCTCGGAAATATCCTTGATATGCTTGCGCACCGCTGTGCGCATCCCACGCGCCGCCTCAACCGCTTCTCCATCGGTCTTGGCCCGGCGCAGCG
Organism: Roseovarius sp.; assembly: GCA_047920895.1. Lineage (GTDB taxonomy): Bacteria > Pseudomonadota > Alphaproteobacteria > Rhodobacterales > Rhodobacteraceae > Roseovarius. The sequence goes on along the minus strand of JBLRXE010000071.1, from coordinate 6,689 downwards.
CCTCATAGGCCTCGAGCGGGAATTTGCTGTCGATGCAGATCGGCCCCGGCGGGTTGGGCAGATGGATCAGGCAATCCGCCCGCCGCCCGTTCGACAGCGTCGCTTGCAGCGTGTAACTGTCCGACGGCAGCGCCTTGGTGACAATATCGGTGAGCTGGATTTCCCCAAACGCCCCGCGCGTCTGCTTGTTCGACAGAATATCCTGCAACGACAGCACATCGCCCGACAGCTTGGTGATATTGTCCTGCGCCTTGTCGATAGCCTGTAGGCGCTGCTGCAATTCGCCGAGCGATTGCGCCGTGCGCCGTGACGTGCCTTGCAGGTTCTCGGTCATGGCGTGGCTCACCTGCGCCAGCCGCTTTTCCATCAGTTGCAACAGATGCGATTGCGCCGCTGCCTGCGCCTCGGACACATGGTTGAGACCGCCCGCAAGCTGATGCTGCCCATCCGACAGCCCCTGCACCCGCTGTCCCAATTGCCCCATCTGATAGGCCAGCGGCTCTGCCAGTCGCGCCGACCGGTTGGCCGCCCGCAGCGCGAGGATGAGCAGGAGGAGTATCAGCAGCAGCACACCAGCCCCGACCAGCACAGCAAGGAAAGCCGGGTCGTCAAAGGCATAGGTCTGAGTGCCGATCTGGATCATGTGCGCCCGAACAGCCGCTCAATATCCGACAGCCGCAATTCCACATAGGTGGGCCGCCCGTGGTTGCATTGCCCCGACAACGGCGTGCGCTCCATCTCGCGCAGGAGGGCGTTCATTTCCTCCGCACTCATCCGGCGACCAGACCGGACCGAGCCATGACAGGCCACCCGGCTCAGGATCGCGTCGATCCGCGATTTCAGCGTGCCGCTTGCGCCCTGATCCTGCAACTCGTCCAAGATGTCGCGCAAGAGCGCGCCCGCGTTGACCGGCCCCAGAATGGCCGGGGTTTCACGCACCGCGAGGCTGCCCGGCCCGAATGGCTCGATCCCCAGCCCCAGCCCGGCCAATTCCTTGGCATGGTCCATCAACAGCGCACAATCCGCCTCGGACAGATCGACAATCTCGGGAATGAGCAGCGCCTGCGCCGCAATCCCGCTCTCGGCCATCTGGCGTTTCAGCCGCTCATAAACCAGCCGCTCATGCGCGGCGTGCTGATCGACGATCACCATGCCGGTTTCGGTCTGGGCGATGATGTAATTCTCATGCACCTGCGCCCGCGCGGCCCCAAGCGGCAGCGCTGTGGCGGGCAACTCTTGCACCTCAGGCTCCGGCGCGGTCTCGACGCGCGCGCTCCACTCTGCGCCCATATCGGCAAATCCGGGCGTCTGCGCGCTATAGGCCAAGGCCCGCGCCTGTGGCGACGGACGATCCATCTGATAGACGCGCCCCGCAGGCTCGGCCCGGAACGCGCCCAACGTCGCGCCCGCCACCGTGGTCGAGGCCCGATGCCCCGCCTCAGCCAAGGCATGCCGCAACCCCGACACGATCAGCCCCCGCGCCAGCCCCGGATCGCGAAACCGCACTTCGGATTTCGCCGGATGCACATTCACATCGACCAGCGTGGGATCACAGCCCAGAAACAGCGCCGCCACCGGGTGCCGATCCCGGCTCAGCACATCCTGATAGGCGGCGCGCAGCGCGCCGTAGAGCATCTTGTCCCGCACAGGACGACCATTGACAAAAAGATACTGCGCCACGGCTGATCCCCGCGAATAGGTGGGCAGCGCGGCATAGCCGGTCAGCCGCAGCCCCTCGCGCGTGGCCTCAATCCTCAGCGCATTCTCGGCAAACTCGGCCCCCAGCACCCGCGCCAGCCGCCCATGCAGCGCATCAAACAAATCACCGTTTTCAGGATCGGCACGAAACACGATCCGCCCCTCGCCCCCGCCCGAAACATCGCGCAGGGTGAAGCCCACAAACGGTTCTGCCATCGCCAGCCGCTTGACCGTATCGGCAATCGCCTGCGCCTCGGCCCGGTCCGAGCGCATGAACTTGAGCCGCGCGGGGGTGGCGTAGAAAAGGTCGCGCAGCGTTACCACCGTGCCGCCATTCAGCGCGGCAGGTTTCACCGCCCCCATCTGCCCGCCCGCGACCGTGACTTCCGCAGCCTCGGCCCCGGCGCGCGACGCAATCGTCAGCCGCCCGACTGCCCCCAAAGACGGCAGCGCCTCGCCGCGAAATCCAAAGGAATGGATGTTCAAAAGATCCGAGCCGTCGATCTTTGACGTCGCATGCCGCGCCAAGGCCAGCGGCAACTGGTCCGCCGTCATGCCACAGCCATCATCGACCACGCGGATCAGCGTCTTGCCGCCATCGGCATAGCTCACCTCGATCCGGGTGGCCCCGGCATCGAGCGCGTTCTCCACCAGTTCCTTGACCGCCGAGGCCGGGCGTTCGACCACCTCACCGGCGGCAATCCGATTGATCGCCGCCTCGTCCAACTGACGGATCACCGGCTGCGTGGCGCGTATATTGGGGCTGGGACTGTTCATACCGCAACACTTAGCACGGATTGCCGCGATTCTGCCAGACTAGCCATCTCAAGAAGATCACATAAAAAAGCCCGGGCGCGAACGCCCGGGCATGCTCTCACAAGACCTGTCAGGAAGGAGAAGGGTCAGCCCTTGGAGAATTCAGGATAGGCCTCCATGCCCATTTCCGCCATGTCGAGCCCGTTGATCTCGGTCTCTTCATCGACCCGCAGACCCATCGTGCCCTTGATGATCAGCCAGACCACGGTCGAGGCCACCAGCACAAAGGCGCCGACGATCACGATCGAGAGGATCTGCGTGCCAAAGCTGGCCTCCGAATTGGTAAGCGGAACCGCCAGCGTGCCCCAGATACCGGCAAAGAGGTGCACCGGGATCGCGCCAACCACATCGTCGATCTTGAACTTGTCCAGCATCGGGACCGCAAAGACCACGATCACGCCCCCCACGGCCCCGATCAGGGTCGCCATGCCCAGACCCGGCGTCAGCGGCTCTGCGGTGATCGACACAAGACCCGCCAGCGCACCGTTGAGAACCATGGTCAGGTCAGGCTTCTTGTAGAGAATCTGCGTCAGGATCAGCGCGACAATCGCACCCGCCGCAGCCGCCGCGTTGGTGTTGGCAAAGATCCGGCTCACGTCAGCCACATCCCCCACGCTGCCCATCGCCAGTTGCGAGCCGCCGTTGAACCCGAACCAGCCCAGCCACAGGATGAACATCCCCAATGTCGCCAGCGCAAGGTTGGATCCGGGGATCGGATTGACGCGGCCATCCTTGCCATATTTGCCGATACGCGGCCCAAGGATCAGCGCCCCTGCCAGCGCGGCCCAGCCACCGACCGAATGCACCACGGTCGAGCCTGCGAAATCGAGAAACCCCATCTCGTCAAGGAACCCGCCGCCCCATTTCCAGCTTGCCTGAAGCGGATAGATGATGCCGGTCAAGATCACGGTAAAGACAAGGAAAGGCCACAGCTTGATCCGCTCCGCCAGAGCGCCGGACACGATCGAGGCCGTCGCGGCACAGAACATCAGCTGAAAGATGAAATCCGACCCGGTCGCGGCATAGGAAATGTCGTCCGCCTCTTCGGCGGTGATGCCCACAGCCTCAAGCACGCCCGGACCCCATACACCAGACAGGATGCCCTCAACCGACCATGTGCCCAGCGGATACATGAGGTTATAGCCAATCAGCCAATAGAAAATCGTCGCAAGCGAAAAGAGCGCCACGTTCTTGGTCAACTGCATGGTGACGTTCTTGGACCGCACCAGCCCCGCCTCCAGCATGGCAAAACCCGCCGCCATGAAGAACACCAGCACGCCCCCGATGAGAAACAGCAGCGAGTTGAGAATAAAGACCACATCGGCGGGCACGGCGACAGGCGCCGCAGCCTCTGCCGCTTCGGCGGTTGCCGCGGCCTCTTGGGTCAGCCCCATCTGCGGCAGCGCGATCAGCGTTGCGGCAAGGCCGAGTTTCAGCATGGAATTCATGGTATTTATCCTTTCCCCTGCGCGCTCAGAGCGCGTCATCGTTGGTTTCGCCGGTGCGCACCCGCACGGCCTGCTGGATGTCGAGCACGAAAATCTTGCCGTCCCCGATCTTGCCGGTGCGCGCAGTCTTGCTGATGGTCTCGACGACCTGATCGGCCATCCCGGTGGAAACCGCGATTTCCAGCTTGATCTTGGGCACGAAATTCACGGCGTATTCCGCACCGCGATAGATTTCCGTGTGGCCGGATTGAGAGCCAAAGCCCTTGATCTCTGTCACCATCATGCCGCGCACGCCGATGTCGGTCAGCGCCTCGCGGACCTCTTCCAGCTTGAACGGCTTTATCGTTGCAATGATGAGTTTCACGTCTGCCCCTTTCGGTTTGCGGTGTCTCAGCGCGTTGTTTGCACATGCAGAAAAAGCGCAGATGGCCGAGTGTGGAAGGGTCAAGGCAGGAAACCGCCGGGGAATTCAGCCCCATTTGCCTAAAATTTACGCGCAACAATTAAACTGCATATTATTTATGCATATTTGAGATCACGATCTGCGTGCGCGAGGTCTCTACTTTTGCAATCCCGCACGATAGACTACCCCGAACACACAAGGCCGAGCAGGGCAGCAATGAGCACGACAGGACCGAAAAAACCGCCACTGGTGGCCCCCAAGCGCAACCCCAAGGCGCCGGCCAAGCCCGCCCGCAAAGCCAAGCGCGCACCGCGCCGCGCGCGCGCGGCGCGGTCCGGCAATGTGGTGGTGCGGCTTGTCGGCGGACTGCTGCGCTGGATACTGGGTGCGGTCTGGTGGGTAACCTGGCGGGTCACTGCCATCTTCGCGTTGGTGGTCGGCGTGCTCGTGGGCATCACCTATACCAGCCTGCCCGAATATCAGACCCTGATGGATGGCCGCGCCAAGGGCTCTGTGACCCTGCTGGATCATATGGGCGATGTCTTTGCCTGGCGCGGCGACCAGTTCGGCGGCGTTGTCACCGCCAACAGCGTCAGCCCGCACCTCAAGAACGCCGTCATCGCCACCGAGGACCGCCGGTTTTACCTGCATCCCGGCGTCGATCCCATCGGCATCGCCAGCGCCATCCGCATCAACCTGAATGAAGGGCGCGGCCCCCTGCAAGGCAACGGCGGCTCCACCATCAGCCAGCAAACCGCGAAACTCCTGTGCTTTGGCAACGCCTATGAGGCAAGCCAATGGGAGAGCGAGGCCGCCTATATCGCCGATTGCCGCCGCTCATCGCTATCGCGCAAGGCGCGCGAGGCGATCTATGCCATGGCGATGGAAGTGAAATACACCAAGGATCAGATCCTCTCGGTCTATCTCAACCGCGCCTATCTGGGTGGCGGCGCTTACGGCGCAGAGGCAGCGGCGCAGCGGTATTTCGGCAAATCAGCCGCCAGCCTCAACCCTGCCGAAGGGGCGATGATCGCGGGCCTCCTGACCGCACCCTCCACGCTAGCACCCACCGCCAATCTCGAACGCTCGCGCAATCGCGCCTCGGTCGTGGTGGGCCTTATGCGCCGCCAAGGCTACCTTAGCGATCAAGAAGCAGCCATAGCCCTCGCCAATCCTGCCGAACTGTCAGAGGCGGCGGAACGGCAGGCCGGCGGCTATTTCGCCGATTGGGTCATGGCCTCCGGCCCCGAGTTCTTTACCCGCGACACCACCGAGGACGTGATCATCCGCACCACGCTGGATCAACGCATCCAACGCGCGGCCGAAGAGGCGCTGAGTTATGTCTTTGACGAAAAGGTGCGCGAAGGCTCCAAGGCGCAGGCCGCTATCGTGGTCATGTCCGCCGATGGCGCGGTGCGCGCCATGGTGGGCGGGCGCAAGGCCAAGGTCGTGGGCGCCTTCAACCGCGCAACCCAAGCCAAACGCCAGACTGGATCGGCGTTCAAACCCTTCGTCTACGCCACGGCCCTGGAATTGGGCTACAGCTACGATTCGCTCTTGGTGGACGAACCCTATTGCCTCAACATCCCCGGCTCTGGCCGCTGGTGCCCGGAAAACTACACCCGCAACCACAAGGGCCGCGTCACCCTGACCGAGGCGCTGGCGCAATCGCTCAACATCCCGGCGGTCAAGATATCCGAGAGCGTCGGGCGCGACCTCGTGCGCAGGGTCGCCAGCGATTTCGGCATCGACAGCGATCTGGCCGCAGGGCCAGCCCTCGCGCTTGGCGCCTCTGAAAGCACGCTTCTGGAAATGACCGGCGCCTATGCGGGGATCCTGAATGGCGGCTCATCGGTCACGCCCTATGGCCTCGTCGAGTTGAAACTCTTGGGCGAGACCGAACCCTTGATGGGCACCGGCGGCGGCATCGGCGAGCGTGTCATTCGCGAAAGTGCCGCGCAGGAACTCATCTACATGATGACACGCGTCATCGAAGGCGGCACCGGCAGCCGCGCCCGCCTGCCGGACCGCGAGGCGGCGGGCAAGACCGGCACCACCCAGGCTACCCGTGATGCATGGTTCTTGGGCTTCACCGCCGATTACGTCGCCGGCGTCTGGATGGGCCATGACGACAACACCCCCCTCACCGGCGTGACGGGCGGCGGATTACCGGCGGAAATCTGGCAGGAAACCATGATGCGCGTGCATGAGGGGATTGATCCCAAACCCCTGCCGATGCTGCGCCCGCAGCCCCGCCCCGCCCCGGTGCCCACGCCCACGCCGCAGGATCAGCAACGCCGCGCGCCGGTGGCCACGGGCAACCC
>JBLRXE010000070.1:0-9229 GCA_047920895.1 Roseovarius sp. | reverse complement strand
GGCGCAGGGCGAGATCGCCCGCGGCATGGCCGTAGTGGTCATTGATCCCTTTGAAATGGTCGATATCGGCGAGGATCACGGCGCAAGGGCGCACGCTGTCGCCCGGCACGTTGGCGCGCAGGCTGGTGCGACTGCGTGCGCCGGTGAGCGGGTCATGGTGCAGCGCCTGTTCGAGCGCCCGCGCGTGCCGCTGGCTGGCCGCCAATCGCTGGCCCATGGCATAGGCGAGGGGGGCCGCGATCATCAGCGCCGGGAGCGCGCCGGGCAGCAGGACGAGGCCGCGCAGCAGGGCATCGGCGGCCAGAACACCAAGGCAGATCAGCGCCGCGAAGCGCCGGATATCGCCCGGTGTCTCGATCTGCCAGCGCATTGCCCGCCCTCCTGTTTGCGCCTCAGGGTCGCTTGCGCCGGTTAAGGAAGGGTTGGTGTGGGGCGGTGGAATAGGGCGGGTTTTAGGCAAATGCCACGAAGCCTCACCTTCGCGTGACATGGGGCGGGGCGGGGTGGTGATCCCTGCTGCGGCTGCATAGTCTTGGGGCAGAGCAAATCTGAGGATGCGATATGCCCACCGAACGCCTGACATTTCCCGGCCATGGCGGCCATGACCTAGTGGCGCGGCTGGACCTGCCGGAGGGGCCGCATCTGGCGACGGCGCTTTTCGCGCATTGTTTCACCTGTTCCAAGGATATTCCCGCCGCGCGGCGGATCGCGGCGCGGCTGGCGGGGGCGGGCATTGCGGTGTTGCGGTTCGATTTCACCGGGCTGGGCCATTCGGGGGGCGAGTTCGAGAACACCTCGTTCACATCGAATGTGGAGGATCTGGAGCGGGCGGCGGCGGCATTGGCCGCGCGTGGCATGGCGCCGGGGTTGCTCATCGGGCACAGTCTGGGCGGGGCGGCGGTGTTGGCGGCGGCCGGTGGAATCGAGACTGTGCGGGCGGTCGTGACCATCGGTGCGCCGTTTGATCCCGGCCATGTGACGCATAATTTCGGGGATGCCTTGGCGCGGATCGAGGCCGAGGGCGTGGCCGAGGTGCGGCTGGGGGGGCGCGACATCCGGATCGGGCGGGGTTTCGTCGAGGATGTGCGGGCCGAGGTGTTGGGCCCCAAGATCGCGGGTTTGCACAAGGCGCTTCTGATCTTGCACGCGCCGCGCGATGCGGTGGTGGGGATCGAGAATGCGGCCGAGATTTTCAGGGTGGCGAAACATCCCAAGAGTTTTGTCACGCTCGATGGGGCGGATCATCTGATCACCGGCCCCGAGGATGCCGAATATGCCGCTGAGGTGATCGCCGCCTGGGCCCCGCGCTATCTGGACATGCGCGTGCCTGCGCCGCCGCCCGGTGCGCCCGAAGGCGTGGTGCGGGTGCGCGAGGCGGATGCGGAAGGGTTCTTGCAGGATGTGAACGCAGGCCCGGCGCATCATGTGCTGGCGGATGAGCCGGTGGCCTATGGCGGCACGGATCGCGGCATGTCGCCTTATGGGTTTCTGGCGGCGGGGTTGGGGGCCTGCACCTCGATGACGATCCGGATGTATGCGCGGCGCAAGGGCTGGCCGCTGGATCATGTGAGTGTCGATGTCTGCCATGACAAGGTGCATGCGCAGGACGCGGATGTGCGCGCCGAGGCCAAGGTGGATGTGTTCACGCGGGTGATCCGGCTGGAGGGGGCGCTGAGTGCTGCGCAACGGGAGAAACTGCGCGAGATCGCGGACAAATGCCCTGTGCATCGGACGCTGGAGAAATCCTCGCGGGTGGAGACGCGGGTGGTGGAGCGGATGTAAGGGCTGTCCTCTTGCGCGCCTGTCTTGCTGCCCCCGCCCCATGGCTGGAGAACACAGGAGCAGGGCGCGCGCTGACGTCAAATCCGCAGGAACGGTTGCGCGATGCGCGGCATCAGGGCGCGGAAACGCAGGGGCGCGTCGGTGGCGGCAAGGCAGATGCAATCAGCGCCGATTTCCGCCACTGGCATGTGATCGAGATCCTCGTTTGCGACCTCGATGTCGCCCGGGCCAAAGCGCGCGACCTGATCGCAGAACGCCCCTTGCAGCACCAGCGTGAGTTCGGTGCCACGATGGCCGTGGTCGGGCACCGCAGCCCCCGCCGGGATATGGAGCAGCCGGGCGGTGGCGGCGCGGGAGGTGGGCAGGATCGCCTGTTTCACGCCCATGCCCACGGGCCGCCAGCGCACCGCGTCGAGATCGCCGCCGATATAATCGCGCAGCGGTGCGGGCAAGAGACCGGTGCGGTGCGCGGCAGCCTCGCGGTGCGGTTTGCCTGCGCGGATGCGGGCCATGGTGGCGGCAAGGCTGTCCTGGGCCAATTCGGCGGCTTCGGCGCTGTCGATCAGCGCGCCGCCCACGGTATCAAAGGCCGCCAATCGCGCGCGGCAGTCGTCGCACATCGAGACATGGGTGGCCACCGTGAGGTTGAACGCTTCGGGCAGGCTGCCTGCCGAATAGGCCATCAAGAGGGCGTCGGTCAGGTGATGGGTGATCTGGATTCTGGTCATGGCATATACTTTACTTCATGGTGTGGCGCAGGCGGTCGAGCGCCAGTCTGATGCGGGATTTGATCGTGCCAAGCGGTAGGCCGGTGTCGGCGGCAATCTCGGAATGGCTGAGGTCGCGGAAATAGGCCTTTTCGATCAACTCTCTCTGTTTTGCGGGCAGGGCCGCTATGGCGCGCCCCAGTTGGTCGCTTTCTTGTTGCAGGGCGAGCACGTCGGCCTGATCGGGTTCAGCGTCCTGGCCCCAGGGCAGATCCTCGGGTTCGGGTCGTCTTTGTTTGCGCAGTGCGTCGATCTTGCGGTTGCGCGCAATGGTGAATATCCAGGTGGCCGCAGAAGCGCGGGTGGGATCGAAGAGATGCGCCTTTTGCCAGAGGGTTGCCATCACCTCTTGCGTGCATTCCTCGGCCAGCGTGGCATCGGCGCCGGAGCGCATCAGAAACGCCTTCACCCTTGGGGCGAAATGGGCGAAGAGCCGGGCAAAGGCCGCCTCGTCCCCATGGTCACGAATGGCCGCGATAGAGGCCACCCAATCGGTATTTTCACTCTCTCGTGCCGTAGTCACCTGTGCCGGTCCCGCCCGTTTGCCCGTTGTCACGCATCTCATAGCACGGGCAGCGGACACCGGCGAGGGGGCAGGGTCGCAGAGGAGGATGGCATCGTTCAACATGGACGGAATACGCGAGGCGGTTCATGGTGGATCACCGGGGGTTGGAAAAAACCCGCGTGGCCGATGGAAAACTTTGTAATCCGTTTCCCGGTCCGCGCCGTATTGGATATGAGGCCAACAATTCATCAGGTGAAATCTCCCATGCCATTTGAGACCAGCGCCACAGCGCGCAAGACAATTGCCGTGATCGGTGCCGGTATCACGGGTATGGGGGCAGCGGAGCGTCTGGCGGAAAAGCACCATGTCGTGCTCTTTGAATCCGAAGCCCGGCTTGGCGGGCATGCGCGCACGGTTGTGGCAGGCAAGCGCCGGGATCAGCCGGTCGATACCGGCTTTATCGTGTTCAACTATGCGACCTATCCGCAGTTGAGTGCGCTTTTCGAGCGACTGGATGTGGCGGTAGCGCCCAGCACCATGAGTTTCGGGGCCTCGTTCCGGGGTGGCGCGCTGGAATACGGGTTGCAGGGGATGGGGGCGTATTTTGCGCAGCGGCGCAATCTGGCCAATCCGGCGCATTGGGCGATGCTGCGCGACATTTTCCGGTTCAACGCCGGGGCGCTGGAGGCCTGCGCCGAGCCGGGGCTGACCATGGCCGGGCTGATTGCCAAGATGAAACTGGGGCGCGCGTTTCGCGACTATTACCTCACGCCGTTCTCTGGCGCGATCTGGTCGATGCCGGTGGAGCAGGTGCTCGACTTTCCGGCACAGCCCTTGGTGACGTTTTTCAAACAGCATGGATTGTTGGGCTATAGCGCGCAGCATCAGTGGTATACGGTTTTGGGCGGGTCGGTGGCCTATGTCAGCCGGTTGGAGTGCGCGTTGCGTGCCAAGGGGGCCGAGATCCGGCTAGGCGCGCCGGTGGCGGGTATACGGCGTCTGGCTGAGGGCGTCGAGGTGCGGGCCGGGGGCGGTGACTGGGAGCGGTTCGACGAGGTGGTGATTGCCGCCCATAGTGATGATGCGTTGCGGATGCTGGCGGATGCCGATGAGACCGAGCGCCGCGATGTGGGGGCGATTTCCTATCAGCCCAATGACATCGTGTTGCATGCCGACACCAGCGTCATGCCGCGCCGTCGGGCGGTCTGGTCGTCGTGGAACTATACCGAGGCCCGCGTCAAGCGAGCGGGCCAGATTGATCTGACCTATTGGATGAACAGCCTTCAGCCCATTCCGCAGGACGATCCGCATTTCGTCACGCTCAACACCACGCGGCCCATTCGCGAGGATCTGATTTACGATCAGGTGACGCTGCGCCATCCGGTTTACGATCTGGAGGCGGTGGCGGCGCAATCCCGTGTGCGGGCCGGGAACGGGCGGCGCAACACCTGGTTTTGCGGGGCCTGGATGCGGCACGGGTTTCACGAGGACGGGTTGTCGAGCGGGCTGGAAGTGGCCGAGACGCTCCTTGCGCGCAGCGCGCAGGCCTTGGCGGCGGCGTGAGCCGGGTCGATCATATCGCGGGTCATACCTGGCATGGGCGCAAGGGCGGTATCGAGAATGCCTTTCGCTATGGCATTGATTACGTTCTGCTGGATGCCGAGGCCGAAGTGGACGCGCCGCGCCTTTTTGGGCGTAATCGGCGGGGGGTGGCGTCGGTCCGGGATGTCGATCATGGCGGCGTGCCGGGTCAGGGACGCGGCGCGGCCTGGGTGCGGGAGGTGTTGGCCGAGCGGCAGATCGCGGCACCGGCGCGGATCGAGCTCTTGGCGCAGCCACGCATTCTGGGGCATGTGTTCAACCCGGTCAGTTTCTGGATTTGCCGCGATGCAGCCGGTCAGGTGCCGGTGATCATCGCCGAGGTCACGAATACCTATGGGGATCGCCATTCCTATCTGTGCCACCGCGACGATATGGGGCCGATCACGGCGGAGGATCGGTTGCAGGCGCAAAAGGTGTTTTACGTCTCGCCGTTCCTGCGGATCGAGGGCGGTTATGAATTCCGTTTTGATCTGCGCGAGGACCGGATCGGCATCTGGATTGATTTCAGCGGCGGTCAGGGTGGGGTGATTGCCACGCTTGTTGGGACGCGCAAGCCTTTGACCACGGGCGGGCTGCTTCGCGCCATGTTGCGGCGGCCCTTTGGGTCGCGGCGGGTGCTGGGCCTGATCCATTGGCAGGCGCTCAAGCTGTGGTGGAAGGGCGCGCGGTTTCAGGCGCGGCCTGTGCCGCCCGCCGATGAGGTGAGCCGGTGAGTGCGGTTCTGGCCGGGACCGTGGCGCAGGCTGCGCCGCGCCTGCCGGGCTATGCGCTGTTTGGGGCGCTGCTGGCGGCGGCGGGGCTGCCGCTCTATATCCATGCGCCGAAATTTTATGTCGATGAATATGGCGTGTCATTGGGGGCCTTGGGCGCGGTGCTCTTTGCGCTGCGGTTGATTGATGTGGTGCAGGACCCGGCGCTGGGCCGTCTGGCCGAGCGGTTGCGCGCACATCGCGCCTTGAGCGTCGGGGTCGCGGTCGCGGTGATGGCGGCGGCGATGCTCGGGCTGTTCGCGGTCGCGCCCCCGATTGCGCCGCTGTGGTGGTTCGCGGCGATGCTGGTGCTGGTGTTTTCGGCCTTCAGCTATCTGACGATCTGTTTTTACGCGCAGGGCGTGGCCACGGCGGCGGGGCTGCCGGGGCAGGGGCATTTGCGGCTGGCGCGGTGGCGGGAAACCGGCGCGCTTCTGGGGATTTGTGCGGCGGCGGTGGCGCCGGTGGTCTTGGGCGGCTTTGGCGGATTCGCCCTCAGCTTTGCGATTTTGTCGGGGCTGGCGGCGCTGGCCATGGTCGGGCAGTGGCAGGATTGCGGTGGCGTGCCCGGCACAGGCTTTGGCCCGGTGCTGCGCGATGCGGTGGCGCGGCGGCTCTTGATGGTGGCCATGGTCAATGCCGCCCCCGTCGCGGTGAGTTCGACGCTGTTTTTGTTTTTCGTCGAGAGCCGGTTGCAGGCATCGGGATGGGAGGGGGCGTTTCTGTTGCTCTTTTTCCTGTCGGCAGCGGTGGCGGCACCGGTCTGGGGTGCTTTGGCCGAGCGGTTTGGCATCAAACGGATGCTCTTGGCGGGCATGGTGCTGTCGATTGCCGCCTTTGCCGGGGCGATCCTGCTTGGCGCGGGTGATCTCTGGGCCTTTGGCGTGATTTGCGTGGCCTCGGGGGCGGCGGTGGGGGCCGACATGACGCTCTTGCCGGCGCTTTTCGCGCGGCGGATGGCGCAGGTCTCGCCGGGGGCGGCGGAGGGGTTTGGTCTGTGGTCCTTTGTGTCGAAATTCACGCTGGCGCTGGCGGCGGTGGCGCTCTTGCCGCTGCTGGAGGCGGGGGGATTTGCGGCGGGGCAGAGCAATGACGCCGCGGTGCTGACCTTGTTGAGCCTGCTTTATGGCGGGTTGCCTTGTGTGTTGAAACTCTTGGCCATTGCGCTTTTGGCGCGCACACCGATTGAGGAAGGGAGCTGATCCGATGGAAGCTTTGGGATGGACCTTGCTGGGGGCAGTCTTGGTGCTGGCGCTGGGGCTGCTCAAGGAGCGGTTCGCAGGCTTTGGCGCGCAGGTGCCCGAGGATTATGCGGGCCAAGGGCCGCAGTTCGACCTGCGCGAGCATCTGAACGGGGCGATCAAATGCGAGGGGGTGATTTACGGACCTCTGGGGCGGGTCGCGTCGCGCTTTACCGGCGATTTCGAGGCCAGTTGGACGGGCAATCACGGTGTCATGCGCGAGCATTTCGACTATGACAGCGGCAATGCGCAGGACCGGGAATGGCAGCTGGAGCTGCGCAATGACGGTTCTATCCGGGCCGAGGCCGAGGATCTGGTGGGGCCGGGGACGGGGCGTCAGATGGGGGCGGCCGCCCGGCTCTGCTATCGCATCCGCCTGCCGAAAGAGGCAGGGGGCCATGTGCTGAGCGTGACCGACTGGATGTATCTGGCGCCCAATGGCGCGGTGGTCAATCGCAGCCAGTTCCGCAAGTTCGGGATCAAGGTGGCGGAATTGGTGGCGGTGATGCGGCGGGTTGAGGCATGATGGACTGGCGCGGCAAACGCTATTGGCTGGTGGGTGCCAGCGAGGGGCTGGGGGCAGCACTGGCGCAAAAGATCAGTGCCGCGGGGGCCGAGGTGATCGTATCGGCACGGGGCGCGGCGCGGCTGGAGGAGGTTGTCGCCGGGTTGCCGGGGCGGGCGCGCGCCGTGCCCATGGATGTGCAGGACGCCGAGAGCGTGGCCGAGGCCGCGCGCGCGGTGGGGCAGATTGACGGGCTGGTGTGGCTGGCCGGGGTCTATTGGCCGATGCCCGCGACCGAGTGGAAGCCCGAGGAAGCGGTCGCCATGGCGGATGTGAATTTCACCGGGGCAGTGCGGGTGATTGGTGCGGTGCTGCCCGATATGGTGGCGCGGGACGCGGGCCATGTGGTGCTGACTGGATCGCTTTCGGGGTTTCGCGGGTTGCCGGGGGCGATCGGCTATGCGGCATCGAAGGCCGGGATCATGTCGCTGGCGGAATCGTTGCGCGCCGATCTGTGGCGCACCGGCGTGCGGGTGCAACTGGCCAATCCCGGTTTCATCAAGACGCGGCTGACGGACAGGAACCAGTTTCGCATGCCCTTTATCATGACGCCCGAGGCGGCGGCGCAAGAGATGTTCGAATTGATGTGTGACGAGGCGGCCTTTCAGCGGCATTTCCCGCGACTTTTCAGCTATGTCTTTCGTTTGTCACGGTTTTTGCCGGATTGGGCCTATTACCGGCTGTTTGCGTAAGATCAAGGACGGATGGCTGTGCGCCGGTCATTCCTGTGTTAGACTGAGTGCGACAGGAGGGCGGAAACATGCTGGAGATCACGGTACATAAAATTGCGCAGGTGGTATTGATGGCGCGTGAACTGGAGCGCGCCGAGGGCGAATTGCGTGCCTTTATCGACCGGCTGAGTGAAGAGGAACAGGCCAGTCTGGTGGCCGTCATGTGGATCGGGCGCGGCAGTTTCGAGGCCGAGGAAATCGAAGAGGCCAAGCGCACCGCCTATGAAGAGGCGACCACGCCCTGTGCCGATTACCTCTTGGGCACGCCGCATCTGTCGGATCATCTGGAAAACGGCTTGGATGCGCTGGGTCTGTCGGCGGCAGAGGATGAAGACGAATTGATCCGGGGCGGCTGAGGGGTTTCGGGCGGCGCGGTCGCATTGATCCTGCCCGCGCTTGGCCCTATAGGCGGGGGTGACACGCGATGGAAACCCGAGGAGACGCCCATGTCGAACGCCGCATTGGAAACCGCAATCGAAGCCGCCTGGGAGGCGCGCGACACGATCACGCCCGCCACCGGGGGCGAGACCCGCGACGCCATCGAGGCCACGCTGGCAGCCCTTGACAGCGGCAGCTTGCGGGTCGCCGAACGGCAGGCGGATGGCCAATGGCATGTGAACCAATGGGCCAAGAAGGCGGTGCTGTTGGGGTTCCGCATCAAGGATATGGAAATCCATGCCGGCGGGCCGCAGGGGGCTGGCTGGTGGGACAAGGTGGACAGCAAGTTCAAGGGCTGGGGCGATGCCGAATGGCGCGCGGCTGGCTTTCGCGCGGTGCCCAACTGCGTCGTGCGCAAATCGGCCTATATTGCGCCGGGCGTGGTCTTGATGCCGTCCTTTGTCAATCTCGGGGCCTATGTGGACAGCGGCACGATGGTGGACACCTGGGCCACCGTCGGCTCCTGCGCGCAGATCGGCAAGAACTGCCACATCTCCGGCGGCGCGGGGATCGGCGGCGTGCTGGAGCCGCTACAGGCCAACCCGGTGGTGATCGAGGACAACGTCTTCGTCGGCGCGCGCTCCGAGGTGGTCGAGGGCTGCATTGTGCGGACCGGTTCGGTTCTGGGCATGGGGGTTTTCATCGGGAAATCCACCAAGATCGTGGACCGCGAGACCGGCGAGGTCATGTATGGCGAGGTGCCGCCCTATTCGGTGGTCGTCGCAGGCTCGATGCCGTCGAAGAATGGCATCAACCTCTACTGTGCGGTGATCGTCAAGCGGGTGGACGCGCAGACGCGCTCCAAGACGGGGATCAACGAGTTGCTGCGGGATTGAGGCGCGGTTTGAG
>JBLRXE010000069.1:0-9361 GCA_047920895.1 Roseovarius sp. | reverse complement strand
CTAAGTTTACAGGGTTATGGGGCGTCCGCCCCCTGCATTCAAGGGAGCATGGGCGATGCGGATCGCGGATTTGGGTCAGATGGACGAGCCGCTGGTGATTTTTGGCGGACCTTATTCCAATTTGCAGGCGATGCAGGCGCTTTTGGCGCGGGCCAAGGCGCTTGGCATTGCCCCAGAGCGGATGATCTGCACCGGCGACGTGGTGGCCTATTGCGCGCAGCCAGTGGAAACGGTGGCGCTGATCCGTGCGGCGGGTTGCCTTGTGCTTGCCGGCAATTGTGAGCGGCAATTGGCGCAGAACGCGATGGATTGCGGCTGTGGGTTCGACGCGGGCACGCAATGTGACCTGCTGTCGGCGGGCTGGTATGGCCATGCGGATCGGTTGGTCGGGGCCGAGGCGCGGGATTGGATGGGCGGTTTACCCGATCTCATCCTTTTCACCCATGCCGGGCGCCGCGCGGCGGTGATCCATGGCGGGGTGTCGGATGTCAGCCGTTTTGTCT
Source organism: Roseovarius sp. (assembly GCA_047920895.1). Lineage (GTDB taxonomy): Bacteria > Pseudomonadota > Alphaproteobacteria > Rhodobacterales > Rhodobacteraceae > Roseovarius. The sequence goes on along the minus strand of JBLRXE010000069.1, from coordinate 8,858 downwards.
GGCCCATTTCCGACATTACGGTATTTCAGGAGGAAATATCTTATATTCAAGAGGTTGCAGGTCATATCGACATGATTTTTGCAGGGCATTGCGGGCTGATGTTCCAACGGCAGATCGGGGCGGTGGACTGGATCAATGCCGGGGCCATCGGCATGCCGCCGCATGATGGCCGGGTCGAGACCGGCTTTGCCGTGTTGGACGGTAACGTGACCTTTCATCGACTGGCTTATGATCATATCACCGCGCAGGCCGAGATGCGGGCAGCGGGGCTGGTGCAGGGGTACGATGCCACGCTTTTGAGTGGTTACTGGCCGTCCGAGGATGTTTTGCCTCCGGTCTTGCGTCGGGCCGCCTGTGCCAATGGGTGATGTTCCTGCACCAGAGCCTGTAGGCGGGCTTCGAGCACATGGGTATAAATCTCGGTCGTGGCCACATCGGCATGGCCCAGAAGGGTCTGGATCACCCGCAGATCCGCACCATTGGCCAAAAGATGCGTGGCAAAGGCATGGCGCAGGGTATGCGGTGTCACCCTGTCTGGATCAACCTGAGCTTTGATGGATATTTCTTTGATAATATTATAAAATCTGTGTCTGGTAAGGTGCCCTTCGGCCCCATCGGAGGCAAAGAGATAGGCAGAGGGTAGCAAGCCCTTGGCGCGTCGCACGCTCTCTTCCGTGTCGCGAATCGCCAGCCAGTCGGACAGGGCCGCGCGCGCGGGCGGCGAGAGCGGCACCATGCGTTCCTTGCCGCCTTTGCCACGCACCAGAATCATGCGCGGATCGCCCCGTGCGGCGGCAAGGGGGAGCGAGACCAACTCGGTCACGCGCATGCCGGTGGCGTAGAGAAGCGCCATGAGACAGCCGTTGCGGCCCCGCTCAGACGGGGTGCGCCCATGGGTCGGGGCGATGGCGAGCAGGCGGCTCACCTCTACCTCGCTCAAGGTCTTGGGGAGGCGCTGCGCCTTGCCCGGTCCCTTGATGCGAATGGCGGGGTTGTCCGCGCGTAGCCGCTCGTCAAAGGCAAAACGGTAGAGTTGCCGGATCGCAGAGAGCCTGCGCGCCCGTGTGGCGCGTGCCAGCCCCTGCGCATCGCAATGGATGAGGTAAAGGTCGATGTCGGCTTGTGTGAGGGTTTCCAGCGCAAGACCTTGATTTAAAACCCAATCGGTAAAGTCTCGCAGATCCCGCGAATAGGCCAGAAGCGTGTTTTTCGCAGCACCCAGTTCGGCGGCCTGCGCCTCGAGAAAGAGATCGACCCAATGCGCTGCGTCGTTCACCGGTGGGATTCCAGCAGCAAGAGTTGCAGGGCCGTGCGGCGGGCCGTGTCCTCAAGCCCAAGGGCGCGCAGGGTGGCAATTGCTCCGGGCAGAGCATCGCGCGCACGCTCGCCATGACCGATCTGAAGCGCGGCGGCCAAAATCGCCTCGCCCAACCGGCCTGAGTCGATCAGCGCCTGATGATTTGGCGGGGGGAGCGTGCTGGCGAATCCTTCGGCAATGGCCTCTTGCAGGGCCGTGCGCGCAGTCGCAAGCGGGGGGGTGCCGCGTGCCGTTTGGATCAGGAAATCCTGATCCGCAGAGGGGGTGGTCAGCACCGTGGACGCTACCTCATATTTTTCAGATAGTATTATGATTTCAAAGACCTGCAATGCGATGCTAGCGGGAATTTCCAGCGGTTCAAAACGGTCTGCGAACAGTTCGGCAAAGACCACTTCCAGCCGCGCGTCACGCGCCGCACGCCTCGCAATCGGCAAGGTTTCGACAAGATCCTGCGTTGCTCCTTCGTTGAGCGCAAGATCGAGGGCTTGAATGGCGGCAACTCGGTCCCAAACTCCACCAGAGGCCGCCGGGCGGCGCTCTGTATAGAGCCCGAGCAGGCGCGAGGCGGGAACCGCGCCCGTGCGCGCAAGGCGTTCTGCTGCCTCGATTTCGGCCTTCCAACCGGAATTGCCGCGCAGATCCGCCATGGCAAAAGCGCGGGGCAGGTTGTGGGTGGGCAGGGCGGTGCCGACGGCCTCGAACAGGCGGAACTGAAGCGCGGTCAGGGTTTGCGGAGGCTCAGGCGGTTCTGTGTCGTCAATGAGGTCGGGATCGAGATAAAGCGCGAGGAGAGTGGCATCCGGTTCCGCGAGCGTGCCAAGGGCCGTGGCGCTGTGATAGGTAAGGGCCGCTGTGTTCCAGTCGCCGTTGCGCGCCGCACAATAGATGCGGGCACCGATATCCGAGGTCAGACGCGGATTCCGGCTGAGCATGGCACATGGCGGGCCCTCTTGTCCCAGCAAGAGGGACAGATCAAACCATTGGGAAAAAATGGGTTTTATCATGGGGCCGGCCCGTTCTGCCATGGCCTGTGCGGGCTCTATGGCCCCAAAGGCGCGCAGGGCGTTGAGGCGGGCCTGAAGAAACTCGGCCTCTGATCCAGCGTCCAGCGGCGGGTTCGCCTCGGCCAGAAGGAGGGTGTAGTAGAGCGCCTGAATGGCAGGCAAGGGTTCGGGTCCAAGCTGAGACAGCGCACGCAGAAGTGTTTGGGTTTCGCTTTTTTCCCAAAGGGTTACAGGCAATCCTGTGGTCGTGCTCGGCAGTAAGCCAACCGCATCGGCACGGGGCGCGTCGAGGGCGGTGACGGTCACGCTTGGCACGGTAACGGTTGCGGCGGAGGGGGGTTCCATGAGCGACGGGCGGGGCGCGGTGGTGACGGCGGCGGTGCTGGCCTGATCCAGCCACTCGATGGCCGATAGCGGTTGCTGCGCGAGGGCGGCACCCGTCGCGGTCAATCCAAGGAAAATTGCCGTGCTAATCCGTCTCAAGAATGATGTCCTGCCGAATCTCGGTCTGGCCCGGCGAGAAGTCCGCGCCAAAGAATGGCCCCATATAGGCATAGGCCACAAGGGCAATAAATCCAAGAATAGCAAGGTAAATCAGCCACTTGATCAATCGCAGCATGTTATCCCCTGCCTGCTGTTCCTGTTCTTTTCCCCAAGTTATAACTGGCCTTTTGTGCAAGATCACGTCATTGAGTGAAAAACTTTGTGAATGGGCAAGGGAGCGCCGAAAGTGTCGGCCAAGGGGCACTGGAAATTGGGCAAGACGGTTGTGCTGGTGGGCATGATGGGGGCGGGCAAAACGGCGGTGGGCAAGGCGCTGGCGGCACGGATCGGCGTGCCCTTTCTTGATTCGGATGCCGAGATCGAGAAGGCCGCGAATATGGCGATTTCCGAGATATTTCAAAGGGATGGCGAGACATTCTTTCGTGCGCGGGAAACCGAGGTGATTGATCGGCTGTTGGATGGGCCACGGGCGATCCTGTCCACCGGGGGCGGGGCGTTTCTGGCCGAGCGCAACCGCGAACTTGTGGCACGCAAGGGGGTTTCGGTCTGGCTCGATGCCGACCTGCCGCTCTTGTGGTCGCGGGTAAAAGGAAAGAATACCAGACCCTTACTGCGCACTTCTCATCCATTAGAGACGCTGACGGAGATATATGATGCCCGCGTGCCGATCTATGCTCTGGCGGAGGTCCGGGTGCGCGCGCGGCCTGAATACAGCATCGAGGCGATGGCCGAGCAAGTTCTTAACGCGTTGAGCGCACGCAAGGACGTATTGGAGTGGGTGGAATGACCGAAATCGTGCATGTGGGCCTGCCGGGGCGGGAATATGACATCCATATCGGACCGGGTCTGTTGGGGCAGTCCGGGGCGCTGATCGCACCACTCTTGCGGCGGGCGCGCGTGGCAATTGTGACGGACGCGACGGTGGGGCCGCTGCATCTGAAATCGCTGTGCAATGGATTGGAAACGCATGGTATTTCTGCGGTATCGCTGACGCTGCCAGCGGGGGAGGCGACCAAATCCTGGCCGCATTTCGAGCGCGTGGTCGAGTGGTTGCTGGAGGAGAAGGTCGAGCGTAATGACGTTGTGATCGCCTTTGGCGGCGGCGTGATCGGTGATCTCGTGGGGTTTGCGGCGGCGGTGTTGCGGCGGGGCGTGCGCTTTGTTCAAGTGCCGACCAGTTTGCTGGCTCAGGTGGACAGTTCAGTAGGCGGCAAGACTGGAATAAATGCGCCGCAGGGCAAGAACCTGATCGGGGCATTTCATCAACCGAGCCTTGTTCTGGCCGACACAGAGGTCTTGGGCACGCTGACGGAACGCGATTATCTGGCCGGATATGGCGAGGTCGCCAAATATGGATTACTGGGAGATAGTAAATTTTTTCAATGGCTTGAGGGTCATTCCTCACATGCTGCGGCGGGCGATATGGCGGCGCGGATCCATCTGGTGAAACGCTCGGTCGAGATGAAAGCCGAGATCGTGACGCGGGATGAGACCGAACAGGGCGACCGGGCCTTGCTCAATCTGGGGCATACATTTTGTCATGCCTTGGAGTCAGCCACACAATATGATGGGTCGCGGCTCTTGCATGGGGAGGGGGTGGCCATTGGCTGCGCCTTGGCGTTCGAGCTGTCGGCGCGGCTTGGCCTCTGCTCTCAGGAAGACCCAAGCCGGGTGCGGGCGCATTTTCGAGACATGAAGATGAAGGTTGATCTGTCTGATATTGCAGGAGATTTGCCGGATGCCGATGGGCTGATCGCGCTCATGGGGCAGGATAAGAAAGTGGTGGATGGCAAGCTGCGGTTCATCCTTGCGCGCGGTATTGGGGAGGCGTTCATCACCTCTGACGTGCCGCCAGACGCTGTTCGCGATGTGCTGAAAGAGGCGCTGCGCGGGCGGGGGTGAACCTTACGGACCTTACAAATCGTAAGCTGATTTTGTAAGGTCCGCTGTTAAGGTTTGCCGCTCAGTCGGAGAGCTTGACGAGCGCGTGGCGTTTCTTGCCCGCCGAGAGCTTGATCGGCGATTTGAGGGCGGCGGCGTCGATCATCAGGCCTGCGTCGGTTAATGGTTTGTCATCCAAGCGCGCGCCGTTTTCAGTGATGAGGCGCTTGGCCTCTTTGCCGGATTTGGCGAGACCGGCGCGCACGATGAGTTGCACGATGGAAATGCCCCCGGCCAGTTCATCCGCTGTCACCTCGACGGTGGGCAGGTCATCGCCGACGCCGCCATGTTCGAACACCTCGCGGGCCGTGGCCTCGGCTGCCGCTGCCGCCTCGGCCCCGTGCAGGAGGGTCGTGACCGCGTTGGCGAGAATGATCTTGGCGGCGTTGATCTCGGAGCCTTCCAAAGCGCCAAGGCGCTCGCACTCCTCGATCGGCAATTCGGTGTAGAGTTTGAGGAAGCGGCCGGTGTCGGCGTCGGTGGTGTTGCGCCAGAACTGCCAGAATTCATAGGGGCTGAGCATATCGCCCGAAAGCCAGACAGCCCCGCCTGCCGATTTGCCCATCTTGCGCCCGTCCGAGGTGGTCAGGAGCGGCGAGGTGAGGCCAAACACCTCATGGTCGATCACACGGCGGGTGAGGTCGATGCCGTTGATGATATTGCCCCATTGATCCGAGCCGCCCATTTGAAGGACGCAGCCATGACGGCGGTTCAATTCAAGGAAATCATAGGCTTGCAGGATCATGTAGTTGAATTCGAGGAACGACAGCGATTGCTCGCGATCGAGGCGCGATTTGACCGATTCAAAGGACAGCATCCGGTTCACCGAGAAATGCCGCCCGATGTCGCGCAGGAATTCGAGGTAATTGAGCCCGTCGAGCCATTCGGCGTTGTTGAGCATCAGCGCATCCTGCGGCCCGTCGCCATAGGCGAGGTAGCGGGCAAAGACGCGGTTCATGCCGGCGATATTCTCGTCGATCTGGGCCGGGGACAGCAGCGGGCGTTCATCCGAGCGGAACGAGGGATCGCCCACCTTGGTGGTGCCGCCGCCCATGAGGGTGATCGGGCGGTGCCCGGTTTTTTGCAGCCAACGCAGCATCATGATGTTGAGCAGGTGCCCGACATGCAAAGATTTTGCCGTGGCGTCGTAGCCGATATAGGCGGTGACGGTTCCGGCACTCAACGCCTCGTCCAAACCCTGATAATCGGTGCAGTCGGCGAGATAGCCGCGTTCGATCATCACGCGCAGGAAATCGGATTTGGGGTGATAGGTCATAATGCTTGTCCCGGCTTGGTTTGCGCGGCATGTATATGCAGTCGATGGGCAAAGGAAAAGGCCATGTTGAAGGCGGAACGCCTCTGGGCGTTGGGGGCGATGTCTGGCACCTCGTTGGACGGGGTGGATGCGGCCATGGTCGAGACCGATGGCGAGGCGATTTTTGCCTTTGGCCCAACCGCTTATCGGGGTTATTCTGCCGCGGAGCAGGCGATTTTGGCGGCCGCGTTGGGAAAGTGGCCGGGCGCGGATCTGACGGCGGCGCAAGCCTTGGTCGAGGGCGCGCATCTGGAGGTCTTGGGCCGGTTTGAGGGCGCGGCGCTGGTGGGGGTTCACGGGCAGACCCTGGCGCATGAGCCGCGTGGGCGGGGCACGCATCAGTTGGGCGATGGCGCGCGGCTGGCCGAGGGTTTGGGCCTGCCGGTGGTCTGGGATTTTCGCAGCGCGGATATTCGGCTGGGGGGCGAGGGTGCGCCGCTGGCACCGTTTTTCCATTTCGCCTGTGCCAAGTGGATCGGGGCGCAAGAGCCGCTGGCGTTTCTGAATCTGGGTGGCGTGGGAAATATCACCTGGGTTGACCCGAGTTTTGCGCGACCTGAAGAGGCGGGGGCGATTCTGGCGTTTGATACCGGGCCTGCCAATGCGCCCATCAACGATCTGATGCTGGCGCGGCGGGGAGAGCCCTTTGACCGCGATGGGGCCTTGGCGCGTCAGGGCAAGGTGGCGCAGGGGGCGTTGGAGCTATTTCTTGATGAGCCGTATTTCCTGCGGATGCCGCCCAAGTCGCTGGACCGCGACACCTTTGCCGACATGATCGGGCTGGTGGGAGAGTTGGGCGATGCCGATGCGGTGGCGACGCTGACCGGCATGGCGGCGGCGGCGGTGCTGCGGGGGATGGAGCATTGCCCACGCCCGCCCGCGCGATTGCTGGTGACGGGGGGTGGGCGGCATAACGCCGTGATGATGGAGATGCTGCGTGCTGCGCTTGATTGTCCGGTGGCGCCGGTCGAGGCGGTGGGGCTGGATGGCGATATGCTGGAGGCGCAGGCCTTTGCCTATCTGGCGGTGCGCGTGGCGCGGGGGCTGCCCACGTCCTGTGCCAGCACCACGGGGGTGCGGGCCGCCGTGTCGGGTGGGACGATTAGCCGGGTGGAGGACTGTGATGCAGTATGATCTGGATGCGGGGGCAGGGCCGGGCTGCGGCTCTTTACGATGGAACAGGGAAAGACAGACGCATGAAGAATGAACCGCTGAAACCCGCAACGATTGCCGCGCAGGCGGCAGGGGCCATGGACAGTGCCACGGGGGGCGTGGTGCCGGGGATTTCTCTGACCACGACCTATGCGCGGAGGGCCGATTATGCGCTGCTGCGGCCCGACAATATCTATGGGCGCGATCAGAATGACACGGTGCGGCAGGCCGAAGAGGTGATCCGGCAACTGGAAGGCGCGGCGGCGAGCCTGCTGTTCCCGAGCGGCATGGCGGCGGTGGCGGCGGTGTTTCGGGCGCTGCCCAGCGGCGCGCGGGTGGTGATGCAGACCGGCATTTATTGGGGAACGCTGAAATGGGTGCGCGCCTATTGCGTGCGCCGCGCCATTCTGCTGGATGAGATCGACGCGGCGGACCCGGCGGCGCTGGCCAAAGCGTGCCGGTCCTCGGCCGATATGGTCTGGATCGAGACGCCGTCGAACCCGTGGCTCAAAACGGTCGAGATCGCCACGGCGGCGGGCATGGCGCATAAGGCGGGGGCGATTCTGGTGGTGGATGGCACGGCGGCAACGCCGGTGCTGACGCGGGCGCTGGATCTGGGCGCGGATATTGTGATGCATTCGGGGACCAAGGCGCTCAACGGTCACTCGGATGTTCTGGCGGGTGTGCTGTCCTGCCGCGAGCCGAGCAATCCGATGTGGCAAGAGATCGTGACCGACCGGCATGATGCGGGGGCGGTGATGGGACCGTTCGAGGCCTGGCTCTTGATGCGGGGCATGCGCACGCTGCCGCTCAGGATGGAGCGGATGTGCGATAATGCGCTGGCCGTCGCCAGGTATCTGGAAGGGCATGCGGGGGTGGATGCGGTGTTTTACCCCGGATTGGAGAGCCATGCGGGCCATGCCATTGCCGCGCGGCAGATGTGTGGCGGCTATGGCTATCTGCTGTCGGCGGTGGTGGTGGGCGGGCGCGAGCGCGCGTTGGAGGTGGCGGGGCGGTTGCAACTCTTCCATCGCGCGACGTCGCTGGGCGGGGTCGAGAGCCTTGTGGAGCATCGCCACACGATCGAGCCGCATACGGGCATCCCTGAGGGGTTGTTGCGGTTTTCGGTGGGGATCGAGGATGTGGGCGACCTGATTGCCGATCTGGCGCAGGCGCTGGAGGGGTAGGGCTGGGGCGTGTCGGTGTTTGTTTTGGGTAAGGTCCCGGGTCGAGCCCGGGACGGGGGAGGGCAGTTGACTGGGTGCCGCCCCGGCCCTGAGCCGGGGCCTTTTTAGAGAATGGTGAGGTCCCGGGGCAAGCCCGGGACGGGGTTGGGTTGAGGGGATGGTAAGGTTCGGGGGCGAGCCCGGGACGGGGTTAATGTGCCGAGCGGATTGCGGTCAGGAGCGCGTGATGGAGTGACCCCGCCGAAGAGCGCGGTCCGATCACCGAGATATGGCGTGGGCTGTGGCACAGGACGAAGCAGCCCATATGCTCGACCGCCGTGCGCTGTGCCTCGCCCCCCGAGAAAGCGCGGGTGTTGGCGTTGGAGAGGCGTTCCAAGACATCCGCCAGCCCGTCGCCGTTGAGGTCATAGCGGCACCATGCGCCGGTTTGGTCGGTG
>JBLRXE010000068.1:0-9404 GCA_047920895.1 Roseovarius sp. | reverse complement strand
GGCTGTACCGGTCAGAGAGGCCAGGGTGGCGCTGTTCCCCTGAACTGCAAAATCACCTGCCGCCTTCGCACGAATAGGCAGCAGGCCGCTTGTTGCGCCTGATATAGTGAGGTCTGTGGACGCCGTGCTTTGAAGATTCGCTACAGCGCGCCCATCCCCGTTGAGCAAGAATACGGGGCTCGCAGTTGCGCCCACGCCCATAGCGCACGCGCTTGCAAGCCCCATATCGACCGGCACTGTGCTCTTGCCCGCAACAGAAGCCTGAAGCCTCGCCAAACCTAACAGGCCGGCAATGTGCTCGCTGTCGCCTTCTGTAGTCACATAGCCTGCAGCCGGGCCCTCAAGACCGAAGGTGCCGCCAATATGTCCAAACAGCGGGGGAAGACTGACCCCAGCGACCAAGCCGTCGACTGTGACGCTTGAGCGTAGATCAACGCTGATCGCCGATGAACTCGCTCCGGCGCCTTCAACACTGATCCCGGCAAGGCCGCTTGCCGCGATCGTCGCTTCTGACAGACCAACGCCAGACAGCAGCAAAGTGCCGCCAGATGCTGCGCGCGCGGCACCACGGCCCGCGCTGTTGCCAAAAAGCGGAAGGACACGCGCTCCCTCGCCAAAAATGGCGGTTTCGGCATGCAGCTGCCGGTCAACGACAAGCACGCCGTCGATACTGGCTCTGTTCGAGATTTCGCCACGGGCGTCACCTGGCAGAGGGACCATGGTTCCTGCTGCCAGTTGGGTAATGACCGACCCCGCGCTGTGACCGGCCATAGTGACTGTGCAATCGGCCCCAGCCTGCGCGCCCGCCGCCGCACTGGTATCTCCCGACAGGGCAAAAGGGCTATTTGCGCCAAGCGATGCAGACACGGTCGCAAGTGATGCGCCGCCCCAGACAAAACTGCCCTCCAAACCAGCGATTGATCTGTTCGCGCCGACTGATGCCCCATTCAGCGCAAGGCTGCCATAGGCTATGCCAATGCGCTGTGTCGCTCCCTCATCAGCCAGAGGCGCGATCGCGAGAGGAGCAAAGCCGAGCATAGGGGATTACTCTACATCAGGATAGGGCTTTTCCAGCGTGTCCGCCTTTATGCGCTCGAGGGGGGCTGCGCGACGGGGCGTATGAGGGCTGGCTTGTGGATTCCCCGTTGCCGTGCCCGTGTCTGCCGAGGCAGTTTCTGCCTCAACCCCCACCAGCAGACAGCCGGTCAGATGCCAGAGTGCGGCCCGCAGAATGCCGAAGTTGAAGGCGAACTCATTGGCGCAGTTCTGCTCGAACAGTGCGCCGTCCAAAAACATGCAAGATCCCTTACAGAGCTGCACCACAGGGCAGGACATGCATTCGGAGCGATGCGCAAAATGTGTGGAGGTGTCGAGGCGGATATCGTCAAAGGCCGAGACATGGCCAATGCGGTGGGCGCCCTTGGCGCCTGTGTTCTGGCAGGTCATGACATTGCCCTTGAGATCGACGGCAATATCCTGCGCCCGGTCCATGCCGCATTTCTGGAAGAGCGATGTCAGGGGTCGGTTTTGCTGCAAAGAGGCAATAAACTCGTCCATGCGGCCCCCGAGACCAAACGCGTCCGGATCACGGGCCAGGGCCTTGAAGAGGCTTGCAGTCAGGCTGGACAGCTCCGACGGCCCGAAACGCCCTGTTCCCAAAGCTGTTGCTGCATCATAGGTGTTGACCACACCCTCAAGCGAGACCGGCACATCCGCGCCCAGCTGATCATCAAACCAGCCCCGGAGCGCCTCCAGATCATGATGCGCGGCGGTGAGCACCGCGTTGAAACCAGTGGCATGGGGCCGCTCGGCCAACAACGCCTCGATCCAGCGCCGCCGTTCGGGATGTGCCAGCGGATCAGGCCCGCGCAGATGCTGGCCAGGGCCGTCATGCGAGATGGTGATGGTGATGTCATAGGCGGCGATAAAATCGAGTTTCTCGCGATCAAAGAGCGAGCCATTGGTGATGATGGAGAAACGTGCAGCTGGATAGCGCTCAGCTAAGGCCGGGATGAGGCGCTTGATCTTGGCCCAATAGACAAACGGCTCGCCCCCCCACAGCTCGATATCGTCGGGTGCACCGTCAAGCCAGCTGTCCAGGCCCGTCAGAAATGTCTCCACATCACCCAAGGTGGAGACAGTCGCCTCCACAATCTGGGTGGCCTGGCTGCAATAGCTGCAGCCGTAATTGCACGCGAGGCCCATCTGGATTTTGAGCCGGCGGATCGCACGGGATTTGCCCAAAGGCGCATCCTTTGATGTTTTGGGAACATCAGCCCACGTCCGTGCCTCAGCGGCAGGCCCAATAGGCAGGCCCTCAGACTGCGATGTATGCGGATTATAGCGCGCGCGGGTCTCATGCCCGTCGCGGTCGCGCAACGTGAGAGTGAACAACATCAGTCAAATAACTCCTCTTCCAGCGCGGTCGGCAGATTGACGCGGAAATTGGCCACGATCTGCACATGCGGGGCATCGCCGTGATAGGGATGCTGGTTATGGGGGATATGCGCGGGAAATATCACACTCAGGCCAGGGCGCGGATTGACCGAATAGCCATGCCGCGCCTCAAAAGGTAGACGCGCTTCATCGAAATACCGCGAAGGGTCCTCAAGCACAAAGCGCGGATTGCCCACAGAATTGACCGGCTGGCCCGTCCCGCTGCCTGTCAAGAAATGCACACAGGTGATATCGCCCTCGCGGCTGTCTTTATGGGTGTTGATAAACCCGCCCCGCGCGATGACCAGCGCGCGGTTCTCGCAGATATCAGGAGCGAGATAGGCAGCCCAAGGCCCGAGATAATCGCGCAGGCAGGCAAAGAGATGCGCTTTGAGTAAGGCACCTGCAGATGAGCGCTCCAGAATGTCGCGCACGCGCCGCTCGGCCGCGGGGCGCGCACCCGTAACTTTGGGCGCTGCAGCCAGGGCGTCAGCCAAAACCGCGGCCTCGGCATCAGCGATGGCCTGCGTGTGATAAAACCCGATGCGCGTGGGCCAGAGCAGCTCATGGGAGAGACGCGTGGCACTTGGATCTGCATCTTCGGGGTGGTTTCGCCGGGCAGAGATATGGTTTGGTGCGGGGAGCAAGCTGTCTGTCATGACCCGCTCCCTCAACAACGACACTGGCATGCACAGTTGAAGGTGCGACGCACAGCGGTGACTGTGACCGCGCCGGTGGTGCCGCCACCGCTGAGGCTGTCGACATAGCAATTGGTCGCGCAGTTCGAGCCTGCATTATTGACCACCGGCCCTGATGAGGGGGCGGTATTGGCAACCGAAACGGCCGTGATCGTCCCCGCACCAATTGACGGCTTATTAGAAATCCGCGCCCAATCAATCAGGCCGCTGTCATCAATGACCACAGTGGATCCAACCTTATAGGCCATGGGTGCCTCCTTTCGGGGTTTGCAGCGCAAGGATCTCGCGCATGGGTGCCTTGCAATGGGAATTTGGGAGATCGAGTGCGCATAGGACCGGAATGCACATCCGTTCCTCGCCCTCAAAATAGGTGCTGTCATGGGGTACATGCCCCTCAAAGACGAGCATGGAGCCCGTAGCAGGGGTGGCGGCATACCAGCCGCCGACATAAGCGTCCGGGTTCTGGCAAGGCCAGAGCCGCTTGCCGATATTGGCCGGATCATAAAAGCGCACGGCTCCGCGATGCAGGGAGGTGTCGGGGCAATCTGCGTCCAGCAGAACCCGCGGATAGTAGGTGCAGACAAGATCTGTCTGCACATGGGTGTGGGTGTTGATGCCGACATTCTCGCGCGCGCAGCGGCGCTGCCAGAATGTGTCTGACATCATATGGATCTCGCCTGTGTGGTCATAGCGGTAGGCCAGATGAAGATATTCGCGAATGGCCGCGCGCACCATTTGCACAAAGACCGGGATCACGGGATCGCGCGTGGCGGTCAGGAAGTTGTGGCGCAGATGGCCGAGATGGTTGCTCAAATCGCCTACATTGCGCGCATCCGCCAGATCCCGAACCCGGTGCGCGTCCGCATCTGCTGCCGCCAGCGCATAAAGCCTGTCATTGAACCCTGCCGGCATGTCCCAATGCTTGTGCAGCACGAAGCTTGGGTAGATCATTTGGAAATCAGAGGTGGTGGCAATTTCCATCACACCACCTCCACAGCGATTTTGCCGATGGCGGTGAAATGCTCGCTGTTCAGCTTTATCTGCACATTCTCGCCAGGCTTGAGCCCGCGCGCCTCCAGCGTGAAGCTGCCTGTACCATCCGAGCGCGTGATCAGGCGCCGGCGTGGCAAATATCCGGCATCGGCCTCCAGCTTGAGTGTGACGCTGCGCGTCAGAGGGCTGTCATCCTTATTCCAGCGCAGCGCAACCGGGATTTCCACCTCTCCGCCTGCAGGCACAGTGAGCTCTGGCGCGGGGCAAATGCCATGGAAATAGAACTGGCGATACCACAGCCCGTCCTTGGGGATATCGGCATCCTGAATGCGCCCTGCCACAACTGTGTTATTGAGCAAAATGGGTTCTTTATCGCACAGAAGCTCGATGCGGGTTTGGGACAAGTCGCCCTTGAGTGGCATGAAGATCACCAGCGCATTGGAGCCTGCGCTGCGTGCGCGGTGTCGAAACGAGGTGTCGACCTTCTCGCGGGCGGAGAGTGCAAAGCGGTTGCGCCAGGGCTGAGGAAAGCCTGACATATCGGTCATGATATCGATCAGAGCATAATCGACAATCTCGTCATGGCCGTACATGCCATCCAGAAATATGTAGGAGCGGCCCTTATAAATCCCGCCATAAGGCGCGCCGGGCAGATCGGGCACGAAACTGCCATTGCCATTAAGATCCAGAAACCCTGCGGCATTGCCCTCGCGAAACGGGGTTGACAGGACCGGTTGGAGATCCGCCCAGGAAATGGTTTGCGGGCTGACGCGGGCGCCCTCAAGGGGGGCGCAGAGTGTGAAGACGGCAAGGCCTGCGTAGTCTTGTTGAACATCAAGCGCGAAATGCAGCCCGATCCCGGTGCCGGTCACCAGATGCAAACCGGTTTCAATCATGTCTGTGTCCTTTTGAGTTGATCAACCTCCAGGGAGAGGTCTTTGATGGCTTCGACCAGCAGGCCCACAAGATTGCCGTATGACAGTCGCAGGATACCGTTGGTCTCCAGCACGGCTTCAGGGGCCACGCGCTGGACATCCTGGGCCAGGAGGCCGATGCGGCGGCGCGGATCATCTGCGATCTGATAGGTGATGCCTTGCAGGCTGCGCAGCTTGTGGAGCGCATCCGTAATCTCCCGGATGTCTTGCTTGAGGCGCGCGTCCGAGGTGGTGACAAAATCGGGTGCGGTGACGACGGCCGAGAAGGTCTTGGCCCCGGCCCAGCTTTGCGCGCCGGTGGTGACCACACCTGAGGCTGTCGTGCTGGCTGTGGGCAAGGTTGCATTGCTGCCAGTGGAGGAGGTGATAGTGGGGCCGCCTGTTGTGCCACCTGCCACGCCAAGATTGGTCGCGACATTGACCTGTGCACCTGCGGCAATCCCGTCGAGTTTCGACTTGTCGCCAGTTGCCATGAGCCCGGCTGTTGAACTGGTCGCGACCGGGATCGTCACATTGGTACCGGTCGATGAGGTGATTGTCCGGCTGTTGCCGGTGCCGGTGATGCCAAGGTTCGTCGCCACATTGACCTGTGCGCCTGCGGCAATCCCATTCAGCTTGGTCTTGTCGGAGGACGACATAAACCCACCAGCGCTGGTTGTGGCCTCACCATGGCTGTGGCTGGCCGCCGCAGCACCGATTTCAGCCAATGTCCAACTGACATTCCCCGAGCCGTTTACACTCTTGCCAGTGCTGCCAATCGTGAGGGTACGAGCAGTGCCCCAGTTTGCAGTGGTAATTGCGGCTGAACCGTTGAAGTTTGTCCCATTGATCGACCGAGCGGTCTGGAGTGCGGTCGCTGTGGCCGCATTGCCGGAGATGCCGATCCCCCAAATGCCACTGGCCCCACTGCCTGTAAGTGAGGGGCTGTAACTGATGTAGTTTCCGGAGTGCAAAGATTGGCGCAGATTGGTGATTGCGCTCTCCATATAGACACCAGAGGTTGGCTTGCCTGTGTTGGCTATGCTGGTCACGCGGTTGGCCAATCGGCCCGAGCCGCTGACCAGCGAGCAGTAAACCTCAAAGCCTTGCCAATATGCCTGATGCGGGAACCAAAATTTCAAGACACCTTCATGGCCGAAGACAACCATTCCAGTGGGCGTGAAGCCGTTACTGACCGCCCCGCCGTTCAAATACAGGTTGCTGTTCCAGTGATAGCCCTGAACCATCAGATCTATCGGGAGCTGAGAAGCATAGGTGTTGCCGCGGATTTCAAGGAACCAGGCACCGGTGCCGTTCGCGGCATTTGGACAGGAGATGTCGGTGGCGATCAAAGTGCCATTGGGAAAGTCTCGACCCGAAGACAGTCGGGTAAAATCATGGACCCCGATCTCATCCAAGGTCCAAGACACATTCCCCGCGCCATTTACAGTTTTGGCTGTATTCCCGATGGTGAGGTTGCGCGCCGTGCCCCAGCTCGCGGTGGTAATGGCTGCGCTCCCATTGAAACTCGTGCCATTGATCGACCGTGCGGTCTGAAGTGTCGTTGCAGTTCCCGCATTCCCCGATATCGACCCCGTGATGGTTGAAGAGAAGCTTTTGACCCCGGCAAAAACCTGCGCCCCTATCGTCACGACACCCGATACTGAGCCGCTCGCCGCAGGCAGTGTCACGTTAGTGCCTGTCGACGAGTTGATGGTCGGCCCAGCCGTGGTCCCACCGGTCACGCTGAGGTTAGTTGGGAGGTTGACTTGCGCACCCGCCGCGATGCCGTCGAGTTTCGCTTTATCCGCATTGGCCATCAGCCCTGCAAGCGACGGTGTGGCCGCTGGGATTGTGGCGTTTGTGCCAGTTGAGGAATTTATCGTGCCTGTTGTCGAGGCGGCGGCATAGGTCAGGTTGGTCGCGACATTGACCTGCGCACCCGCAGCGATCCCTTCCAGTTTGGTCTTGTCGGCGGACCCGTTCCACCAGCCCAAAACCGCCTGACGGATGCGTTGGGCTGTAAATGCACGCCGCGTGGTCGCCGAGCCCGCCTCGGCCTCAGTCTGCGAGATCGTACTTGCGGTCCATTCGCGCGCGTTGGTCAGGCGACTGTCGGTGGGGTCGACCTTGCCATTGAGTGCGATTTGCGTGGCAGTGCTGACAGGTTTGTCGGCATCTGTGGTGTTGTCAACGTTGCTCAGGCCAATATCGGCTTTCGTCAGTGCCACTGCACCGGTCTTTCCGGCGACGGATGTGACTGTGTTGACCTGCGCACCCGCCGCGATCCCATCCAGTTTCGACTTATCACCAGTCGCCATCAGGCCTGCGATCGTGGTTGTCGCCACAGGAACGGTGACATTGCCGCCAGTCGAGGATGTGATGGCGCGGCTATTGCCGGTGCCGGTGATGCCAAGGTTTGTGCCGACGTTAACCTGCGCACCGGTCTCGATCCCGTCGAGCTTGATCTTCTCAGAGGACCCGTTCCACCAGCCCAAAACCGCCTGACGCACGCGTTGGGCTGTAAATGCACGCCGCGTGGTCGCCGTGCCCGCCTCGGCCTCAGTCTGCGAGATCGTACTTACGGTCCATTCGCGCGCATTGCTCAAGCGCGGGTCAGTACTCTCGACCCGCGCGTTGATATCCGCGGCACTCAGACCCAAAAACACGACGGCCTTGCCCGACAGGGCAATTGGCGCACCGGCATGGCTGCTTTCAGAGACGCTGCGCGACAGGCTGGAGGTATTGGCGCTATAGGTCCCAAGCCCGATCTCCCAGGCGTCCCCGTCCTCAATGATGTAGCGCACCACATCGCCTGTGCTCACACCCGCGGCAGCGAAACTCTGATACCCGTTAACCGCAGAGCCCAGCGTGAGAGGGCCCGTGCCTGTGCTGACAATGGTCATTTTTGCGCGGTTGACGAGCGTGACCATGGCTTATGCGCCCCCCGCGGTCAGAGTGAAAGTGGTGACAGTCACGGACTGGTTTTGCGCGATATTGGGGTTGTCGAGCTCCATATCGCCACCCGCGCCGGTGATGGTGATGGTACCCTGCACATGAGTAAGCGTGCTGGCGGTGTTTTTGATGCGGAAATGGCCCGCATTGCTGCCGCCACCGGCTGCGGCTGTGCCGGTGCCTGTCCAAATGCCCTTGATGGTTTTGACGCCGGAGGCGGCGTTCTCAAGCCAGTCGGAAGGCAATGCGATCTCGACCAGCAAATTGCCGGCATCGGCAGCGCCGGTATTGGCGGGCAAAGCTCCAGACCGAATTTGCAGCTTGGGGCTGGTGCCAATCGCAGACTCGATCGCATCGAGGGCGGCATTACGTGCCGCGGGTGAGAATTGAAACGACATGACAATTGTCTCCTGTAGTGCGGCCTATTTCGGGCCAGTTTGGGTGATTGGAGTGAATGAGGCGCCTCGACATTTGCGGCGTGTTGAGACGTGGAGCGGCTCAGGGGGCAGGATGCTGTGCCTATCAAAACCGGAGAGGCACAGGTCTTACCGGGACTTGGCCCGCGTGTTTTGGGCCTCGAGCTGTTCCACGCGAGCGGCGAGCTGTTTGACCGCCTCGATCAGCAGACCGGTCAAATTGCCATAGGCGACAGACAGCTGGCCGCTGTCACTTGCATGGACCACTTCGGGCAGCACGGCCTCGACCTCCTGAGCGATCACGCCGATCTGGTGCGCGCCATCCAGGGTAAAGCGCACCCCGCGAAGCGCGCAGACAAGCGCCAGCGCGTCCGCAATGGTCTCGATCTCGGATTTGAGCCGCGCATCCGAGGAGGACACAAAGTTCGGGGCGGTCACAACGCCCGTGAAGGTCGCACCCGTCAGACTGGCCCTGGCCGCGATCGCCGCGTCATAATCCGCCGCGGAACGTGTGGCCATCGTCCCAAGCCCCAGGTTCGTGCGCGCCATTGCCGTGTTGGCAAGCCCCGCCAGATTGCCCGCCGCATCCAGGAGTGCGTCCCAGCCTGTATTGGTCGCATTGCGCCGTCGGAGCACGGGCGGTGAGACTGAAGTATCGACCCAGAGCATCCCCGCCACGGTTGCGGTTGGGGCCGAACCGCCGGCGCTTGTCGATTGCAGCGCAGCGATCACCTCATTGAGACGTGCGCGCACTGCCGCGCCGGCATCATTGGCAATCACGAAGCTGGACGTCTGGGGCATCAGGCAACCTCGTCTGCATAAAGCCGCAATTGGGTGACGATGGGCGTATAGGAGGCGTCCTTCGTCGAAAGAATGGCCCGCGCCTGAACAGCGCGGGCCTCGATCTCATGGGTGTCGAGCCGGCCCCAGGGACTCCAGACAGGGCTTGCGGCCGGATCATCATCGGTTTCTCGAACCTCGAAGAGCACATC
>JBLRXE010000067.1:0-9408 GCA_047920895.1 Roseovarius sp. | reverse complement strand
CTCCTGGCTCTCGCCGCCAGCCTCGCCGCGGCGGCGCTCGCAGGGGTGCTGATCGAGCTTCTCGTCATCCGACGCCTCTATGACCGCGACCACCTCGATCAGGTCCTGGCCACTTTCGCCCTCATCCTGATCCTGTCCGAGGGCACCCGCTGGGTCTTTGGCTCTTTCCCGCTCTATCTCGACACGCCCGACTGGCTCTCGGGCACGCTGCGCCTGCCGTTTGGCATCGACTATTCGCGCTACCGCCTTGCGATGATCGGCGCAGGGCTGGTGATCGCCGCCGCCCTCTTTGCCATGATCTCGAAAACCCGCCTCGGCATCCGCATCCGCGCAGGCGAGAATGACCGCGAGATGATCGCGGCCCTCGGCGTCAACATCTCGGCGCTCTATACGCTGGTCTTTGCCCTTGGCGCGGCCCTTGCGGGTCTCGCAGGGGCGCTGATCGGCGCGATCCAATCGGTGCAGGTCGGTATGGGCGAGCCGGTGCTCATTCTCGCCTTCGTCGTGATCGTGATCGGCGGCATCGGGTCGATCAAGGGGGCCTTTGTCGGGGCACTTCTGGTGGGGCTGACCGACACGCTTGGCCGCGCCCTCCTCCCAACCTTCTTCGCCACCTTCATGGCGCCCGCCGCGGCCAATTCCCTGGGTGCCTCCCTCGCCTCGATGGCGATCTATATCCTCATGGCGGGGGTGCTGATCTTTCGTCCCCGTGGCCTGTTTGGCGGTGCCACATGACCCGCGAGCGCCTGCTCAACGCCGCCCTCATGGCCGCACTTCTGCTCTTTCCCCTCTACGCCTGGGCCATGGACGAGCCGTTCCTCATCACCCTCACCACCCGCGCGGTGATCCTCGCCATCGCCGGTGTCGGGCTCAACATCGCGCTTGGCTTCGGCGGGCTTGTCAGCTTTGGCCACGCGCTCTTCTTCGGGTTGGGCGGCTATGCCATGGGCATCCTCGCCTATCACGCCCAGACCTACACCAGCCTCACCGACTGGCCGCTCACGATTCCCGGCACCAAATCCATGCCGGTGATCTGGATCACAGCCACGCTCACCTCGGCCCTTGCCGCCCTCGCCGTCGGCGCGCTTTCCCTGCGCACCACGGGGGTCTATTTCATCATGATCACCCTCGCCTTTTCGCAGATGTTCTACTACTTCGCGATCTCATGGCCTGCTTACGGCGGCGAAGACGGTCTCTCGATCTATGTCCGCAACGGCTTTCCGGGTCTCAACACCATGGACCCGATCCAGTTCTTCGCCCTCTGCTATGGCCTTCTGGCGCTGATCCTCTTTTTCACCGCCCGCCTTGCCCGCGCGCCCTTCGGCCTCATGCTGGGGGCGGCCCGCCAGAACCCGGCCCGCGTCGCCGCCGTGGGCCAACGCCCCTACCGGCTCCATCTCATCGCCTTCACGATCTCGGGGGCCATCACCGGGCTTGCCGGCGCGCTCTTTGCCGATCTCAACCGCTTTGTCAGCCCGGTAATGTTCTCCTGGCAAACCTCAGGCGAAATCATGGTATTCGTGATCCTGGGCGGTGTGGGCCGCGTGTTCGGCCCGGTGGCGGGTGCCGCGCTCTTTATCCTGCTCGAACACAGCCTGGGCGGGCTCAGCGACTATTGGCACATCTACCTCGGGGCGATCCTGCTGGGCACCGTGCTTTTTGCACGCGGCGGGCTGTTTGGAATTCTGGTCGGGCGGGGGCAACCGCATGACTGATCCCATTCTCGACATCCGCGGTCTGACCAAGAGCTTTGGCGCGCTCACCGCCAGCCGCGACATCACGCTTGATCTCAGACCCGGCGAAATTCACGCCCTGATCGGCCCCAATGGCGCAGGCAAATCCACCCTCATCGCCCAGATCGCGGGCGCGCTGCGCCCCGACGCGGGCCGCATCCTCTTTGCCGGGCAGGACGTGACCGCCCTCGATACGGCGGCGCGCGCGCGGCTTGGCATGGCGCGCACCTTCCAGATTTCGGCCCTGCCCATGGACTATACCGTGCTGCAAAACGCCCTCCTCGGCGCGCTTGGGCAACGCGGCGATGTGATGCGATTCCTGCGACCCGTGCTGCGCGATGCCGATCTGCGCACCCGTGCCGAATCCGCGCTCGAAACCGTCGGCCTGCTTGATGCCCGCAACACCCGCTGCGCCGAGCTGTCGCACGGCCAACGCCGCCAGTTGGAGGTGGCCATTGCCCTTACGCTGCAGCCCCGCGCCTTTCTGATGGATGAACCGATGGCGGGTCTTGGCGCCGATGGCACCCGCGCGCTGACCACGCTCCTCGATCGCCTGCGCGCCGAGGCCCCGATCCTGCTCGTTGAGCATGACATGGATGCGGTCTTTGCCCTCGCCGACCGGATCAGCGTGCTGGTTTACGGCCAGATCATCGCCACCGGCACCGTGGGCGACATCCGCCGCCATCCTGAGGTGCGCAACGCCTATCTCGGTGACGACATGGACGCGGTCGCGCCATGACGCTCCTGTCGCTCAGCCATATCACCGCCTCTTACGGTGCCAGTCAGGCGCTCTTTGACGTCAGCCTCACTGTCAGCGAGGGCGAGGTCGTGGCCCTCATGGGCCGCAACGGCATGGGCAAATCCACCACTGTCAAGGTGATCTGCCGCCTTCTGCACCAGAGCGGCGGCACCGCCACCTTTGCCGGGCGAGACCTTGGCAGCCTGCCCGCCCACCGCGCCGCCCGCGCAGGCATCGGTCTTGTCCCCGAGGGGCGGCGCTGTTTTGCCAGCCTCACCGTGCGCGAAAACCTCATCGCCGCCGCCCGCCCCGGCCCTTGGGACATGGCCGCCGTCACCCGGCTCTTTCCGCGTCTGGCCGAGCGACAGGATCAGATCGCCGCCTCCCTCTCGGGCGGCGAACAACAGATGCTGGCCATTGGCCGGGCGCTCATGACGAACCCCCTTCTCCTCATCCTTGACGAGGCAACCGAAGGGCTGGCCCCGGTCGTGCGTCAGGAAATCTGGGCCGCCTTGGCGCGGCTCAAATCCGAAACCGGCATGGCGCTTTTGGTGATCGACAAATCCATCCGCGAACTCGGGCGCGTCGCCGACAGCGCTGTGATCGTCGAGAAGGGGCGCACCGTCTGGACCGGCGCATTTGGCGATCTGACCCCGGACATCACCGATACCTATCTCGGGGTCTGAGGGCACGGTCCGACCTTACAAAACTCGCGCGAAATTGTAAGCTTTGTAAGCTCGCCCCCCCAAGAAACCCTCGACGCACGCGCAACGGCTGGTCTAGTCTGCCCACAGGCATAGGTCGCGGACCTGCGCCGAATTGGGGACAAGGCAGATGTTTTCTCTTATTTTCAAGAGGTTGTCGCTTGGACTGGTCACGATCTGGCTGGTCTCGGTCATCATCTTCCTCGGGGTCGAGGCCCTGCCCGGCGACGCCTGCACCGCCGTTCTGGAACGCGACGCACATGGCGAAGCTCTGGAAAAATGTCGTGAAATCATGGGGTTGAATAGCCCCGCCCTCAGCCGCTATCTCGCTTGGGCGGCCTCCGCTCTGCAGGGAGATTTCGGGATTTCCGCGACTGGACAGGAACCGATCGCCCACCTCGTCGGCTACCGCGTCCGCAATTCACTTCTGCTCGCCGCAGGGGCGCTAAGTGTTGGAATTCCCTTGTCAATTTTCCTTGGAACCGTGGCCGGGCTGCGCCGCGACACTTGGATTGACATCCTCTTTTCCACCGGCGCCATCCTCGCCATGACCATCCCCGAATTCGTCGCCGCCACCATCCTGATCCTTGTCTTTGCCATCTGGCTCGGCTGGGTTCCGGCCATCGTTCTCACCCCAGCCGATGCGCAACCCCTTGAATTCTTTCCTGAATTTATCCTTGCGGCAGTGGTTCTGACGATGCTGATGGTGGCCCATATCATGCGCATGGTCCGTTCTTCGGTGATCGACGCCATGGCCAGCGACTACGTTCAAATGGCCACGCTCAAGGGTGTTCCCTATTGGCAGATCGTCTTTCGCCACGCTCTGCCCAATGCCCTGTTGCCCGCGATCAACATCATCGCCCTGACCGTGGCTTGGCTTTTGGGCGGGGTGGTTGTGGTCGAAGTTGTCTTTAATTATCCGGGACTTGGCAGATTGCTCGTCGATGCCATCTCGGGCCGTGACCTGCCTGTGGTGCAATCCATTACCATGATCGTGGCCGCGACCTATGTCGCCATCAACCTGATCGCCGACATCCTCAGCCTCGCCCTCAACCCGCGCCTCCGCAGCCACCGCATGAGGCAAGGATGAACCGCTCCTTCGCCATCCTGCGCGCCATGGCGCATCGCCCCTCGGGCGCCATCGGGCTTGCTCTGGTCCTCAGCCACCTCGTGCTGGCGGTCATCAGCCCTTGGATTGTTCCCTTTGATTACAAAGAGATGAACGCGCTTCAGACCCTCGCGGGGCCCTCGTCCGAGCATTGGCTGGGTACCGATCATCTCGGTCGCGATGTTCTGAGTCGCGTGCTTTTGGGGGGGCGCGAGGCGCTGGTGATCACCGGCATCGCCACCCCCATAGCGCTCCTCTGGGGCGGTCTCTTGGGCGTCTACCTCGGGTTGCGCGGCGGTTGGGCGGATGAAATCACCCTGCGTCTCGTCGATGCCTTCCTTGCCCTGCCCGGCATCCTGCCTCTTCTGGTACTGATCACCGTCTTTGGCAGCGGGGGCGAGGTTTTAATGCCAACTTTGGCATTCTTCTTTGGGATTCCCGTGATCCGCGTCGCCCGCGCCGCGGCACATGAGGTGGTCGCCCGCGATTTCATCGCCGCCGCCCGCGCCCGTGGGCACCGCCCGATGGACATCGTGCGCCGCGAACTTTTGCCAAATGTCACCGATGTTTTGCTGGTCGAAGGCGCGATGCGCTGGTCCTGGATGCTCTTGGGCTTTTCCGCGCTGTCCTTTCTGGGCTTTGGCGTGGCCCCGCCGCGCCCCGACTGGGGGCTGATGGTCTCGGACGCGCGGGTCTATATGTCGTTGGCCCCTTGGGGCGTGATCGCACCCGTTGTGGCGCTCTCTAGCCTCATCATCGGGATCAACCTTACGGCGGACGCGCTCGCCAAAACGCTTGGCCTCGATCAAAGCCGGGCAGCGGTGGTATGACATGAGCCCCCCCCCCCTTCTCGACATTCGCAAGCTCTGCATCGGATTTCGCGGCCGATCCGGCCAGATCCTGCCCGTGCTGCACGAGGTTGACCTGACCGTCTGTCGCGGAGAAAGCCTTGGAATCGTTGGGGAAAGCGGCTCTGGAAAGAGCACGCTTGCCTTAGCTGCGATGGGCTATCTGCGCCACGGGCTACAAAAACTCTCGGGCGACGTGATCTATGACGGGGCGGACATGTTCGCGCGCTCGGACCGGGATCTCGCGAAAATCCGGGGCGGGCATCTCGGCCTAATCCCACAAAACTCGGGTCAGGCGCTGACCCCGACCCAACGCATCGGCCGACAGATCCACGAGGCGCTGCGCCTGCATTGCGCCCTGCCCGGAGCCGATTACGCCGCACGCGCGCGCGACTTACTGACCCAAGTGCGCCTACCCGATCCCGAAGCGATCCTGCGCCGCTATCCGCATGAGTTATCGGGGGGTCAACAACAGAGGGTGGCCATCGCCATGGCCCTCGCCGGAGAACCGGACGCGCTCTTGCTGGACGAACCGACGACAGGGCTCGATGTCACCACACAGGCGCATATCCTTGAATTGCTGAGGGATTTGGCCGCTGAGCGCAACATGGCGATGGTCTATGTCAGCCACGATCTGGGCGTTATCGCGCGGGTCTGTGACCGGGTGCAGGTGCTCTATGCCAGGGAAACCGTGTTGACGGGGCCCACCCGCGACGTGCTGCGCCGCCCCGCCCATCCCTATGCCCGCGGCCTTCTGGCCTCGATCCCCCGGCTCGGCGACCGCACCCTTCCCCGCGCTCTTGACGGGCGCCCCCCCGGACCCGAGAGCGCCCGAACAGGCTGCGCCTTTGCCCCGCGCTGCACATTGGCAACCGACGCTTGTCTGTCCACGCCCCCATACATCCAACCCGGAGAGGCGGGTCAGATGACCCGGTGTCACTATCCCGAGCAGGTCGCCGCAATGCGCCCCGGCCATGCGGGCGCGGCACTGACATGCTGCACCTCCGACAGCCCCCTGTCCCTGAGCCTCGATGATCTGACGATCCGCTATGATCACCCCGGCCTACTCGCGCGGATCAAGGGCACCCCCCGCCCGCCCGCGACGGTGGCCGGGATCACCCTCGACCTGCGGCGCGGCGAAACCTTGGGGCTGGTGGGCGAGTCAGGCAGCGGAAAATCCACCATTCTCAAAGCCATTGCCGGCCTCTTACCGCCCGCCATGGGCCGGATCACGCTGGGCGATGGCACCGTTCTGCCCGCGATGGTCAACCAACGCCGCCCCGATCAGTTGCGGCGCATCCAGATGATTTTCCAGAACCCTGATGACAGCCTCAATCCGCGCCAGACCGTCGGGGAAATTCTGGCGCAGCCCCTGCGCCTCTATTTCGGACTCAAGGATCGCGCCCTGCGCGACCGTGCCGCCAAGTTGCTCGAAACCGTCCGGCTGGACGCGCAGTATCTCGACCGCCGTCCGGGACAGCTTTCAGGCGGCGAGAAACAGCGCGTGGCGGTGGCGCGCGCCTTTGCCGCCGGGCCAGACATCATGCTCTGCGACGAAATCACCTCGGCGCTAGATGTCTCGGTGCAGGCGGCAGTTCTGGAATTGCTGAACGATCTCAAGGGGCAACATGGCACGGCTTTTGTCTTTGTGAGCCATGATCTGACCGTGGTGCGGGCACTGTCGGACCGGGTCGCGGTTCTCTATCAAGGGCGCATATGCGAAACAGGACCAGCAGCGGCGGTCTATGCGCGCCCCTCACACCCCTATACCGAGGCGCTGCTTGGGGCCGTGCTAGAGCCTGATCCGGATCAGGCGCCCCGGCTTTTGGCCGAGGATACGGTGGAACTTTCGCCGCCCGCCCGCGGCTGTCCATTCCAGCGGCGCTGCCCGGTCAGGCGCGGCACGCTATGTGAGACCGACCCACCGCCCGCGCAGGAGGCAGGGGACGGTCATGTGATCCGCTGCCATATCCCGCTCGACGAATTGCGCAGACAAGCGTCGCGCTGATCCCGAAATTTTTAAAAGATTTCGGCACGCTTTCATTCAATGAAAGCGGCTCAACGCAAAAAAGCCCGGCTTCAAAGCCGGGCTTTTCCACACTTTTGCCGCGATACTTACTGATCGCGACTCTCGGGGGTTTCAACGAAATTGTCGAACGCATCCCCGCCCACCACATCATTGTCGATCACCGGGGCGGCCAAGGCAGCGGCGGCAGCCGCCTCTTCCTGACGGGCCTCGATCACGATGCTGTCGCGCGCCAGTGCAATGCGCCGCATGTCCTGGGTCGCGCCGCCGGTGCCCGCCGGGATCAGGCGGCCCACGATGACATTCTCCTTGAGCCCCACCAACTTGTCGCGCTTGCCCTGAACAGAGGCTTCCGTGAGCACACGGGTCGTTTCCTGGAACGATGCGGCCGATATGAAGGACCGGGTCTGGAGCGACGCCTTGGTGATCCCGAGAAGGATCGGCTCGCCCGTGGCCGGACGCCCGCCCTTGGCCTCGGCCTTGGCATTGGCCTCGTCGAACTCGGCCTTGTCGACATGCTCGCCCTTGAGCAGGGTCGTGTCGCCCGATTCGTCGATTTCCCATTTCTGGAGCATCTGGCGCACGATCACCTCGATATGCTTGTCGTTGATCTTCACGCCTTGCAGACGATAAACCTCCTGCACCTCGTCGATCATGTAGTTGGCCAGAGCTTCGACGCCCATGATGGCGAGAATGTCATGCGGCGCGGGGTTGCCGTCCATGATGTAATCGCCCTTCTGGACGTAATCACCCTCCTGAACCGGGATGTGCTTGCCCTTGGGCACCATGTATTCCACCGGCTCGAAGCTCTCATCGGTAGGTTCGATGGTGATGCGACGCTTGTTCTTGTAGTCGCGCCCATAGCGGACATAGCCGTCGATTTCCGCGATGATGGCGTGATCCTTGGGGCGGCGCGCCTCAAAGAGTTCGGCCACGCGCGGCAGACCGCCGGTGATATCCTTGGTCTTGCCCCCCTCACGCGGAATACGCGCGATCACGTCACCCGCCTGAACCTGCTGACCTTCCTCGATCGACAGAATGGCATCCACGGACATCGGATAGGTCACCGGGTTGCCCGCATCATTGCGCACCGGCTCGCCATCCTCGCCGACGATGAACACCTCCGGCTTGAGCTCGTTGCCACGCGGCGCGGCGCGCCAGTCGGTCACGATCTTCTGGGTCATGCCGGTGGCATCGTCGGTTACGTCCTTGACCGAAACACCCGAGGTCAGGTCAACGAATTTCGCGGTGCCCGATTTCTCGGCCAGGATCGGCAGGGTATAGGGGTCCCATTCGAACAGCTTTTGACCGCGCGAGACCCGCGCCCCTTCCTTGACAAAGAGTTTGGTGCCATAGCCAACCTTGTGGCTGGCCAGTTCAACGCCCTTATCCCCCATGATCCGGAGCTTCATGTTCCGGCCCATGACGAGGGTATCGCCATTGGCGGTCTCCAGCGTTTGGGGTTGATCGTAGGTGACCGTGCCCTCTTGGCTCGCCTCAAGGAAGGACTGCTGCCCCCCCTGTGCCACGCCGCCGATGTGGAAAGTCCGCATCGTCAGCTGTGTGCCGGGCTCGCCAATCGACTGCGCGGCGATGATGCCAACCGCCTCGCCGATATTGACCATGGTCCCGCGTGCCAGATCGCGCCCGTAGCACATGGCACAGACACCGTCCTCGGCCTCGCAGGTCAAGGGCGAGCGCAGGCGCACGGTCTGCACGGCCGCTTCTTCCAGCGAATCCGCCATACGCTCGTCGATGAGCTGGCCCTTGGCGATCAGCACCGCGTCGCTGACCGGGTCGACAATATCCTCAGCCACCACCCGGCCAAGGCAACGCTCCGCCAGCGAGGCCACGATTTCGCCGTCGTTGACCGCAGCTTCGACCGTCACCGCACGCTCGGTGCCGCAATCATGCTGACGCACGATGCAGTCCTGCGCCACGTCCACCAGACGCCGGGTCAGATAGCCCGAGTTCGCAGTCTTGAGCGCGGTGTCCGACAGACCTTTGCGCGCGCCGTGGGTCGAGTTGAAGTATTCAAGAACGGTCAGCCCTTCCTTGAAGTTCGAGATGATCGGCGTCTCGATGATGTCGCCATTGGGCTTGGCCATCAGGCCGCGCATGCCGCCCAACTGCTTCATCTGCGTGACTGAACCCCGCGCGCCCGAGTGCGCCATCATATAGACGCTGTTGGGTTCGCGCACGGCACCGTTCTCGTCGCGCACATCAGCCGAGATGGTGGACATCATGGCC
>JBLRXE010000066.1:0-9445 GCA_047920895.1 Roseovarius sp. | reverse complement strand
GACCCGATGATGATCGGTGCGATGCTGGCCCCCATGGGTCTTGCTGCCGGACCGGTTGTGCCCTGCCGCGAGTGGCGCGAGCTATATGCCGCGCTCGATTGCGGGGCGGTGGCGGCGATCCATCCCTTCTATACCGCTGCAATCCGCGAGTTCGAGGCCGCGGGTCGCCCCATCGTGGGCTCGGCCCCGGTGGGCCATGATGGCACCGCCGCCTGGCTTGCCGGGATCGGCGATGCCTTTGGTCTGTCCGCCGACCGGGTGGCCGCTGCGCAGAACGCATTTTTGCCCGCCATCAAGGGCGCGCTGGCCAATGCGCCGATCAAAGGCACGATCACGCTCTCGGGCTATGAGGGCAGCGAGCTTCTGGTGGCGCGTCTCTTGATCGAGAGTGGGGCCAATGTGCCCTATGTCGGCACCGCCTGTCCGAAAACCCCGTGGTCGGCGGCAGACGCAGACTGGCTGGCGGCCAAGGGCGTCAAGGTCAAGTTCCGCGCCTCGCTGGAAGACGATTGCGCCGCGATGGAAGCGGTGCAGCCGGATCTGGCGATCGGCACCACGCCCGTGGTGCAAAAGGCCAAGGCCAAGGGCATCCCGTCGCTCTATTTCACAAACCTCATCTCTGCGCGGCCCTTGATGGGGCCGGCGGGGGCGGGGAGCCTGGCCGAGGTGGTCAATGCCGCCATGGGCAACAAGGCCCGGATGGATCACATGCGTGATTTCTTTGCCGGTGTAGGCGAAGGCGACACCGCCGGAATCTGGGAGGGCAGCCCAAATCTGCGTCCCGATTTCCGCGCGCAGCATCAGAAGAAGCTCGACAAGCAGGCGCGTGCGGCCGCCGCGCAGGAGATGATCTGATGGGCGCGCGCGGGGCATATGGCGGAGCGGGGGCGCTGCCCCCACACCCCCGAGGTATTTTCGGCCAGATGAAGTCGGGGGTGATCGCATGCTGATTCAGGATCACGACAGGGCCGGGGGATATTGGGGGGCGGTCTATGCCTTCTGCGCGGTCAAGGGATTGCAGGTGGTGATTGACGGCCCGGTGGGCTGTGAGAATCTGCCGGTGACATCGGTGCTGCATTACACCGATGCGCTGCCGCCGCATGAGTTGCCCATCGTGGTGACGGGTCTGGGCGAGAGCGAAATGGGATCGGGCACCGAAGAGGCGATGAAGCGCGCCTGGGGCACGCTTGATCCCGCGCTGCCTGCGGTGGTTGTGACCGGCTCTATCGCCGAGATGATCGGTGGTGGTGTGACGCCACAAGGCACGAATATTCAACGCTTTCTGCCGCGTACCATTGATGAGGATCAATGGCAGTCGGCGGATCGTGCGATGACCTGGATCTTTACCGAGTTTGGTATGACCAAGGGACGTATGCCGCCGGAGAAAAAGCGCGAAGAGGGCAGCGCCCCGCGTGTCAATATCCTCGGGCCGATGTATGGCACGTTCAACATGCCGTCGGATCTGCATGAAATCCGCCGTCTGGTCGAGGGGATCGGGGCCGAGGTCAATATGGTGATGCCGCTCGGTGCCCATCTGGCCGAGATGCGCAATCTGGTCAATGCCGACGCCAATATCGTGATGTATCGTGAGTTTGGCCGGGGTTTGGCCGAGGTTCTGGGCAAGCCCTATCTTCAGGCCCCCATCGGCGTGGAGAGCACGACGCTGTTTCTGCGCAAGCTGGGCGAGATGTTGGGGCTTGACCCGGAACCGTTCATTGCGCGCGAGAAACATTCGACGCTCAAGCCCGTGTGGGATCTGTGGCGGTCGGTCACGCAGGATTTCTTTGCCACGGCGAATTTCGGGATCGTGGCGAACGAGACCTATGCGCGCGGTATCCGCCACTACCTCGAGGGCGATCTGGGTCTGCCCTGCGCCTTTGCGGTGGCGCGTTGTGCGGGCAAGAAGACCAACAATGAAGAGGTGCGCAGCCTGGTGCATTCCAAGCGGCCGCTCATTCTGATGGGGTCGATCAACGAGAAGATCTATCTTGCCGAGACGCGCGCGGGATTTGGTCCGCAGCCGGTGTTTTTGCCCATGAGCTTTCCGGGGGCCGCCATCCGGCGCGCCACGGGGACGCCGGTGATGGGCTATGCGGGGGCGACGTGGCTCTTGCAGGAGGTGTGCAACGGGCTCTTTGATGCGCTCTTTCACATTCTGCCGTTGGGCACGGACATGGACGCGGTGCAGGCCACGCCGACACCGCTGCGTCGGGATTTCCCCTGGGATGCCGATGCCGCCCGCGAGTTGGAGCGCATTGTCGCCACCCATCCTGTGCTGACGCGGATTTCCGCAGCCAAGACATTGCGCGACGCCGCCGAGGATGCGGCGCTGCGGCAGGGCGACGAACGGGTCGTGCTGCAAACCGTTCAAGCGATTTCCCCCCGTATGGCCGGGGTTCCAGTTCGAGAGGAGGACTGAGACGATGACTGACATGACATCAAACCCACCCCGTGTGCGCAGCCGACAGGCACGCCGTCGCGGTCTGGAGTTTCAGCTCTATTTTGCTCTGATTTTTGCGTTGGCTCTGCCCTTCGCAACCGTGCGTTGGATGCGCGAGGCGGTTCAGTACCGCACCCTTGACCTGCGCGGCCCGCTGGCCCGCGCCTGGGCCGAGGCGGATCGCACAACGCCATTGATTTTCTCGGCCTGACAGGCCGGGATCACGCACTGCCTGCTCCATGATGGGGCGGACAGAACCCTGCGGGGCCATGCAGGCCCCGAAGGACCCGGTCGCGGGGCACGCGACGTCAGCATAACGTTCCGGAGGAAAGTTCATGGCTGATAAATCTGACCTGTCGTTCACAGGTCTCACCGACGAGCAGGCCCAGGAGCTGCATTCCGTCTATATGAGCGGCCTCTGGCTGTTCACGGCGATTGCAGTGGTTGCACATATTGCAACCTTCATCTGGTTCCCGTGGTTTTAAGGATAGGGGATAGACATGGCAAAGTTCTACAAGATCTGGCTCATCTTCGACCCCCGCCGCGTTTTCGTGGCGCAGGGCGCGTTCCTGTTTCTTCTGGCCGCGATGATCCATCTCGTGCTGCTCAGCACCGACGGTTTCAACTGGTTTGAAATCGCCGCTGCCAAGTATGGGCAGTGATTTCACTGTCCCAATGATCGCTGCGGGCGGGGACAACGCCGCCCGCGGCTACCTAACGAAACGAAACGGCTGAGCGGGCAACCGGGACAGCCGGACAACGCGGGGACCACGAGATGGCTTTGCTCAGTTTTGAAAGAAAGTACCGTGTCCGCGGAGGAACGCTGATTGGCGGCGATCTGTTCGATTTTTGGGTCGGGCCTTTCTATGTCGGCTTCTTCGGGGTCACGACCGCATTTTTCGCAGCCCTTGGCACGATCCTGATTTTCTGGGGTGCGTCGCAACAAGGCACGTTCAACCCCTGGCTCATCAACATCGCGCCGCCTGACCTGAGTTACGGTCTGGCTCTGGCACCGCTGATGGAGGGGGGATTGTGGCAAATCATCACCTTCTGCGCCACCGGGGCCTTTATCAGCTGGGCGCTCCGCGAGGTGGAAATCTGTCGCAAGCTGGGGATGGGGTATCATGTGCCCTTTGCCTTCAGCTTCGCGATCCTGGCCTACATGACGCTGGTGATCTTTCGCCCGCTTCTGATGGGGGCCTGGGGGCACGGGTTTCCCTACGGGATATTCAGTCACCTCGATTGGGTCTCGAATACCGGATATGCCTATCTGCACTTCCATTACAATCCGGCGCATATGCTGGCGGTGACGCTGTTTTTCACCACCACCTTTGCGCTGGCGCTGCATGGCGGCCTGATCCTTTCGGCGGCCAATCCCGAGAAGGGCGAAGAGATGAAGACGCCCGATCACGAGGATACCTTCTTTCGCGACTTCATTGGCTATTCGGTCGGCACGCTGGGCATCCACCGCGTCGGATTTCTTCTGGCGATCAATGCGGTCTTCTTTTCGGCGGTCTGTATCATCATTTCCGGCCCGGTCTGGACCAAGGGCTGGCCCGAGTGGTGGAACTGGTGGCTCGACCTGCCGATCTGGCCCTCTCAGGTAGGGATGTGAACCATGATTGAATATCAGAACATTTTCACTCAGGTGCAGGTGCAGGGCACGCCCGAGATGGGCATGGACGACACCGGCGGGCGGCTGATGGCCGAACGCGCCGGCAAGCCCTTCTTCTCTACCCTCGTCGGTTGGCTTGGCAACGCGCAGATCGGGCCGATCAATCTGGGCATGCTGGGGGTGATCAGCCTGATCAGCGGCTTCATGTGGTTCTTTATCGTCGGCCTCAACATGCTGGCGCAGGTGGGATGGTCCATCCCCGAGTTCCTGCGGCAGCTCTTTTGGCTGGCGCTGGAGCCGCCGGGGCCGGAGCATGGGCTGTCGATGCCGCCGCTCAATGATGGTGGCTGGTATATCATCAGCTCGTTCTTTCTGCTGGTCGCGGTCTGCGCCTGGTGGCTGCGCACCTATCAACTGGCGGTCAGTCACAAGATGGGCAAGCATGTTGCCTGGGCCTTTGCCTCTGCCATCTGGCTCTTTCTGGTGCTGGGGCTGTTCCGGCCGATCCTGATGGGATCGTGGTCCGAGGCGGTGCCCTACGGGATCTTCCCGCACCTTGACTGGACCACGGCGTTCTCGATCCGCTACGGCAACCTTTATTACAACCCGTTCCACGCGCTCTCGATCGTGTTCCTCTATGGCTCGGTGCTGCTCTTTGCGATGCACGGTGCCACCATCCTTGCTGTCACCCGCTTTGGTGGCGACCGCGAGTTGGAGCAGATCGTGGACCGTGGCACGGCCTCCGAGCGCGCCGCCCTCTTCTGGCGCTGGACCATGGGGTTCAACGCGACGATGGAGGGGATTCACCGCTGGGCCTGGTGGTTTGCAGTTCTCACCCCGATCACGGGTGGTATCGGCATCCTGCTCACCGGCACGGTCGTGGACAACTGGTTCATCTGGGCGCAAGAGCACAACTTTGCGCCGCTCTATGACGGGTCTTACGGCTACGAGGCTTATGGCTCTTACGAGGCCTTCATCGGAAAAGGAGAGTGAGCCATGTTTCCCAAATGGTTTGACAAATGGAACCGTGAAAACCCGACCAACATCTTTGGTCCGGCGGTGGCCATCGGCACGGTGGGGGGCGCGGTCTTTGTGGCGGCACTGTTGGTGACATGGGGTCAGCCCTATGCCACCGAGAGCCTCCAGACCGGCCCGCGTGGCACGGGCATGTCAGTGCCCGAGTTCAAGGTGGATCTGGCCAGGCCCGATCCCTCGATCGAGAGCTTCCTTGCCTCCACGTCGGCACCTGTTGTGCCGCAGGGCGGCGAGCAGACCGCCGGTGAGGCGCGTGAGAACGTGCCGCCGGGGCTCGAGAACCTGACGGTCGAGAACTATGATCGGCTATTGGCCGCGATGCGCGTCTGGACCGGGATTCCCGATCTCTTCGAGAGCCCGGACAATTACCAGACTGCCGTTGGCCATGTGATGATTGGCATGACCCAGAACCTCAACGAGGAATGGTCCGGCCACGTCAACGCCAACAAGGAAGTGGGTGTGACCTGTTACACCTGCCACCGCGGAGAGCCGGTGCCGTCGGATGTCTGGTTCAAGATCAGCCCGGTCAATGAGGCCGTCAAAGGCTGGTCGGCCAATCAGAACCGGGTGACGGTGCAATCGCAATATACCTCGTTGCCCTCGGACGCGCTCGAGAAATACCTGCTCGATGGCGAGAGCATCAAGGTGCATGATCTCGACAGCCGCGTGGCGGGTGTTCCGGGCAAGGACGACTATCCCGGCATCCAGCAGGCCGAGCGGACCTATTCGCTGATGAACTATGTCAGCAATTCGCTGGGGGTGAACTGTGTGTTCTGCCACAACACCCGCGCCTTCTATGACGGGGCGCAGGTCACGCCGCAGTGGGGCACGGAGATTTTGGGTATCGAAATGGTGCTGGAGTTGAACAACACCTATCTTGTGCCGCTCGAAGGTCTCTTGCCCGAAAACCGGCTGGGGCCGGTCTATGCCGACGCGCCCAAGGCCGCCTGCAAGACCTGCCACAAGGGCTATCAGCAGCCGCTGCAAGGCACCAATGTAATCGGCGACTGGCCAGAACTGGCCACCACCAGCGGTGAGCCGGATTACAGCAACTAAACAAGCACGGGGGCGCTATCATGCGCCCCCGTTGCCCCCTTGCCGCCCCTCGTGCGGGTGGCATCAGCGCCACCGGGGAGGAGGCCGCCATGACCCACACCAGACCCAATACACCGCTTCTGGACCGCATTGCCGGGCCTTCGGACCTGCGCCAGATGCCCGACCGGCAATTGGCCGCCCTCGCCGATGAACTGCGCGCCGAGGTGATTTCCGCCGTGTCGGAAACCGGCGGGCATCTGGGATCATCCCTGGGCGTGGTCGAATTGACAGTGGCCATTCACGCGGTGTTCAGCACGCCGATGGACAAGCTGATCTGGGACGTGGGCCACCAATGCTATCCCCACAAGATTTTGACGGGCCGCCGCGACCGTATCCGCACCCTGCGGCAAAAGGACGGGCTGTCGGGCTTTACCAAGCGCAGCGAGTCGATCTACGATCCCTTTGGCGCGGCCCATTCCTCAACCTCGATCAGTGCCGCGCTCGGCTTTGCCGTCGGGCGGGACATGGGGCAGGCGACGGGCGATGCGATTGCCGTGATCGGCGACGGCTCGATCAGTGCCGGCATGGCCTATGAGGCGCTGAACAATGCCGGGGCCGAGGGGCGGCGGCTCTTTGTTATTCTCAACGACAATGAAATGAGCATAGCGCCGCCGGTGGGGGCGATGTCGTCCTATCTCAGCCGGATGTATGCCAGCGAGCCATTGGCGCGCATGGCGTCCCTCGCCGAAGGGTTCGAGGCCGCCTTGCCCACGCCGCTGCGCGAAAGCGCCAAGCGCGCGCGGCAGTTGGTGACGGGGCTGACAGGCTCTGGCACGCTCTTTGAAGAGCTTGGGTTTCAATATGTCGGCCCCATCGACGGGCATGACATGGGGCAGCTCTTGTCGGTGCTGCGCGCCGCGCGCACGCGGGCCACGGGGCCGGTCTTGATCCATGTCTGCACCGTCAAGGGCAAGGGCTATGCCCCCGCCGAGGGGGCGGCGGACAAGGGCCATGGTGTGTCGAAATTCGATCCCGCCACCGGCGCACAGGCCAAATCGAAACCTGGCGCGCCGTCCTATACGGGCGTTTTTGGTCAAGCTCTGGTTGACGAGGCTGCGCGCGATGATCGCATCGTGGCCGTCACCGCCGCGATGCCCGATGGCACCGGCCTGACCAAGATGGCCGAGCGGTTTCCGGCGCGGGTGTTCGATGTGGGCATTGCCGAACAGCATGCCGTGACCTTTGCCGCCGGCATGGCGGCGAGCGGGTTGAAGCCGTTTTGTGCGATTTACTCGACCTTCCTGCAACGCGCCTATGATCAGGTCGTGCATGATGTGGCGCTGCAAGGCTTGCCGGTGCGTTTCGCGATTGATCGTGCGGGGCTGGTGGGGGCCGATGGCGCGACCCATGCGGGGGCGTTCGACATCGGCTATCTGGGCAATCTGCCCGGCATGACCGTGATGGCCGCCGCCGATGAGGCGGAACTGGTCCATATGGTCGCCACCGCCGCAGCCCATGACGCAGGCCCCATTGCATTCCGCTATCCGCGCGGGTCAGGCACCGGCGTGGCCCTGCCGGAACGGGGCAAGCCGTTGGCCATTGGCAAGGGGCGCGTGATCGAGGAAGGCAGCGACGTGGCGATCCTCAGCTTTGGCGCGCATCTCTTTGAATGTCAGGTGGCCGCCGATATGGTGGCGGATGACGGGATCACCGTGACCTTGGCCGATGCCCGCTTTGCCAAGCCGCTCGACACCGATCTCTTGATGCAGCTTGTCAGCCACCACCGCGCGCTCATCACCGTGGAACAGGGGGTAATGGGCGGTTTTGGCAGTATCGTCATGCACGAGTTGGCCCGGCGTGGTGCCTTTGACAAGGGCTTGATCCTGCGCACGCTGTGCCTGCCGGACCGGTTCATAGATCAGGCAGAGCCTGCGGATATGTATGCCGACGCCGGTCTCTCGGCCATGGATATTGCCCGGACGATCCGCGCAGCCCTTGCCGGGCGCGCGGAAGTGGTGCCGTTGCGCCAGATCCGTTGACGTTACTGCGCAGGAGGCCGCGTCATGGTCTGGAGATAGGCCCAGACATCGCGCGCCTTTTGCACGTCGCGCAGTTTATAGGCCATCTTGCCACGCGCATTCGGGTCATCGAGATAATTGCGCAGATAGGCCGTGGCATCGCGCACATAGACCACGAAATCCTCTTCGTTCCAGCGCAGGCCGGATTGGCCTGCCGCCACCATTGAGGTGGAATAGTGAAATCCCGGCACGCTGCCTGCGTGCCGCCCGATCACACCATAGAGATTGGGGCCGGTGCGCCCGCCCCGCACCACGGGCGTTTCGGTTTCGTCGATGATCGAATGACAGGCGCGGCAATCCTTGAAGAGTATCTCGCCGCGCGCGGCATCGGCCGCTTGGGCCGATGTGCCAAGGCATGAAAGCCCAAGCATCAGGATCGCGTATCGGTTGACCATGTTGACACCTCTTCGCCTCCGCTCTGCTCTATTAGGTGGGCGGTCCTGTGGTCTGGTCAATCAGGGTGACGGGCGGATCACGCGGTTGTCACCGCCCGTGTGCCGGCATGATTATGCGACCGCATGCGCGAGCGCGCATTGTTTCCACAGCACGGTCAGCGCCCGCACCAGATGGTCGATATCGGCATCTGAATGCAGCGGGCCGGGGGTGAAGCGCAGCCGCTCGGTGCCCTTGGGCACCGTGGGATAGTTGATGGGCTGCACATAGATGCCATAGTCGCGCATCAGGATATCGGCCAGCATCCGGCATTTGACCGGGTCCTTGATCATCACCGGGATGATATGGCTGTCATTCTCCAAATGCGGGATGCCTGCACGGTTGAGGAGCGACCGCAACCGCGCCACCTGCGCGCGCTGTGCCTGCCGCTCGTCCTGCGATGCCTTGAGGTGCCGGATGCTCGCGGTTGCCGCTGCGGCCACGGCGGGGGGCAGGGCGGTGGTGAAGATGAAGCCGCTGGCAAACGAGCGGATAAAGTCGCACATCGCGGCAGAGCCGGTGACATAGCCACCCATGCAGCCATAGGCCTTGCCCAGGGTGCCCTCGATCAGCGTTATGCGATGCGCAAGGCCGCGTTCCTCGGATACGCCGCCGCCGCGCGGCCCGTAGAGACCCACGGCATGCACCTCGTCGAGATAGGTCATGGCGCCGTGCTTTTCGGCCACTTCGACGATTTCCGCCATCGGGCTGATGTCGCCATCCATCGAATAGACGCTCTCAAAGGCCACGATCTTGGGGGAATTGGCGGGCAGGGCGGCCAGCTTGCGATCCAGATCCTCGGGGTCATTG
>JBLRXE010000065.1:0-9603 GCA_047920895.1 Roseovarius sp. | reverse complement strand
GTGCGGCGATTCGGTAGCCAAGTCCCGTGGCCCCCATCTTGGGGATGGATTTGCCGCCGCAAGCCACCACGAGCGACCGGCAGGTGACGGTGCAGGGCGTGCCCCCGCGCGTCAGATCGACCCGAAACCGGCTGCCGTCATGCGCAATCTCGCCCACCGTGGTCCCAAGCCAAAGCTGCGCCCCCGCCTTTTCCATTTCAGCGCGCAGCATCGCGATTATATCCTTGGCCGAAGTGTCGCAGAACAATTGCCCCAGCGTCTTTTCGTGCCAGGGAATGCGGTGGCTGTTCACCAGGGCGATGAAATCGTCCTGCGTGTAGCGGCGCAGCGCCGATTTGCAGAAATGCGGGTTTCCGGACAGGAAATTCGCGGCCGAGGTGTGCAGGTTGGTGAAGTTGCACCGCCCGCCGCCCGAGATGCGGATTTTCTCGCCCGGTGCCCGCGCATGGTCGATCACAAGCGTGCCCGGCCCGGCATGGGCGGCACACATCATGCCGGCGGCCCCGGCCCCAAGGATGAGCGTCTTGCAGAGGTGATGCATGGCTCTGGCTCTGCCGCGAAAAGCCGCCGATTGGCAAGGGGATAGTGCTGGTAATAAGGCAAAAACAACGCTAGAATATGTGTCAGACCCCGAAAAGGGGCGCAAGATACATGAGGCGGCAGTCAGATGACAGAGATGGTCTATGGGGCTGTGCCCCTGCGGGACGCAGAACCCGTCATTCCCAAATGGTGGCGCACAATCGACAAATGGTCGCTGACATGCGTCTTGATTCTGTTCGGCATCGGCATGTTGCTGGGGCTTGCAGCCTCGCCGCCACTTGCGGAAAAGAATGGGCTGGCGGCGTTTCATTATGTGCAGCGGCAGGCGCTGTTTGGCGGTGCGGCTCTGGCGGTGATGGTGCTGGTCTCGATGATGCGCCCCGAGATGGTGCGACGCATGGCGGTTCTGGGCTTTCTCGTGGCCTTTGCCGCGCTGATTGCACTGCCGTTTCTGGGGACGGATTTCGGCAAGGGGGCGGTGCGGTGGTATAGCCTCGGTTTCGCGTCGGTGCAGCCGTCGGAGTTTCTCAAGCCTGCATTTGTGGTGATGGCCGCCTGGATGATGGCGGCAAGCCAGCAGGTGAATGGGCCGCCGGGGCTGAGTTGGTCGTTTTTCTTGACTGTTGTCATCCTTGCCTTTCTGGCAATGCAGCCCGATTTCGGGCAGGCGGCGCTTGTGCTCTTTGGCTGGGGTGTGATGTATTTCGTGGCCGGGGCGCCGGTGACGCTCTTGTTGATCATGGCGGGGGGCGTGGTGTTGGTGGGTAGCTTTGCCTATGCCAACTCCGAGCATTTCGCGCGCCGGATCGACGGGTTCCTGAGCGCCGAGGTGGACCCCACCACACAGCTTGGTTTTGCCACCAACGCGATCCGCGAAGGTGGGTTCTTTGGCGTGGGCGTGGGCGAGGGGCAGGTAAAATGGAGCCTGCCCGATGCCCATACCGATTTCATAATCGCTGTGGCCGCCGAGGAATATGGCCTCGTGTTGGTGCTCTGCATCATTGCCCTCTATACCAGTGTGGTGGTGCGATCGCTCTTGCGGCTGATGCGTGAACGTGACCCGTTCATCCGCCTTGCGGGCACCGGCCTTGTGGTGATGTTCGGGGCACAGGCGATGATCAATATGGGGGTTGCCGTGCGCCTTCTCCCGGCCAAGGGGATGACGTTGCCCTTTGTCAGCTATGGCGGATCGTCCTTGGTGGCAGGCGGGATTGCCGTGGGCATGCTGCTGGCCTTCACCCGGACACGGCCACAAGGGCAGATCGGGGATATCCTGCGGGGGCGGTCATGACCGCGCGACAGCCGCTCTTGATCATCGCGGCGGGGGGCACGGGCGGGCATATGTTTCCCGCTCAGGCCCTGGCCGAGGTGATGCTGCGGCGTGGCTGGCGGGTAAGGTTGAGCACCGATGCGCGTGGCGCGCGCTATGTCGGCGGCTTTCCCCATTCAGTTGAAATCGAGCAGATGGCAAGTGCCACCTTCGCGCGTGGCGGACTGCTCAACAAGCTGATGGCGCCGTTTCACATTGCAGGCGGCGTGCTGGGGGCCAGCCTGCGGATGCTGCGGGACAAACCGGATGTGGTGGTGGGATTTGGCGGCTATCCGAGCATTCCGGCGCTGACGGCGGCCTGGGTCCTGCGGCGCCCGCGCATGGTGCATGAGCAAAACGGCGTGCTGGGCCGGGTCAACCGGCTGTTCGCGCGCCGGGTCGATGTGGTCGCCTGTGGCACCTGGCCCACGACCCTGCCCGAGGGGACGCAGGCCGTGCATGTGGGCAATCCGGTGCGTGCGGCGGTGTTGGAGCGGGCGGGCGCGGCCTATATCGCGCCGGGCGAGTATCCCATGTCCGTGCTGGTGATTGGCGGCTCTCAGGGCGCGCGGATTCTCAGCGATGTGGTGCCTGCTGCCATGGCCGCGCTGTCAGAGGCGATCCTGCGCAATGTCCGGATCAGCCATCAGGCCCGTGAAGAGGATATGGACCGCGTGGCGCGGTTCTATGCCGGGGCAGGGATTGATGCCGATGTGCAGCCGTTTTTCCGCGATGTGCCGCGTCGCATGACCGAGGCGCAACTGGTGATCAGCCGGGCCGGCGCGTCTAGCATCGCTGATGTCTCCATCATCGGACGGCCTGCGATCCTCATCCCTTATGCTGCCGCAGCGGGCGACCATCAGGCGGCCAATGCCCGTGGGCTGGCAGCAGCGGGCGGAGCAATCGTGATCCCCGAGAGCCGGTTGACCGAGGCCGTGTTGACCGAACAGATCGGCGCGGTGCTGAGCGATCCGACCGGCGCGTCGATGATGGCGCAGGCCGCGCTGAGCTGTGGCATGCCGGACGCCCCCCAACATCTGGCCGATATGGTCGAAGACCTTGCGCAAAAAAGGCAAAAGCAATGAATGCAGCCACCAAGCTCCCGACTGATATCGGTCCCATCCACTTTGTCGGAATCGGGGGCATCGGCATGTCGGGCATTGCCGAGGTGTTGATCAACCATGGCTACCGGGTGCAGGGGTCTGACCTCAAATCCACCCCGATCACCGAGCGTCTGGCGGGCATTGGGGCCACGGTATTCGAGGGACAGCGGGCCGAGAACCTCGAAGGGGCCGAAGTGGTGGTAATCTCGTCGGCCATCAAGCCCGGCAATCCCGAGTTGGACGAGGCACGCAGGCGCGGTCTGCCGGTGGTGCGCCGGG
Organism: Roseovarius sp.; assembly: GCA_047920895.1. Taxonomy (GTDB): domain Bacteria; phylum Pseudomonadota; class Alphaproteobacteria; order Rhodobacterales; family Rhodobacteraceae; genus Roseovarius. Next base: position 6,372 of record JBLRXE010000065.1, on the reverse strand, counting down.
CCGAGATGCTGGCCGAGTTGATGCGCCTCAAGTCCAACATCGCGGTGGCGGGCACCCATGGCAAGACCACAACGACGACGCTAGTGGCGGAGCTTTTGGTCAAGGGCGGGATTGATCCCACGGTCGTCAACGGCGGCATCATCCACGCCTATGGCAGCAATGCGCGCATGGGGCAGGGCGAATGGATGGTGGTCGAGGCCGACGAGAGTGACGGCACCTTCAACCGCCTGCCCGCGACCATTGCCATCGTGACCAATATCGACCCCGAGCATATGGAGCATTGGGGCAATATCGAACGGTTGCGGCAGGGGTTTTACGACTTTGTCAGCAATATTCCCTTTTACGGGCTGGCGGTGTGTTGCACCGATCACCCCGAGGTTCAGGCCCTTGTGGGCCGCATCACCGATCGCCGTGTCGTAACCTACGGGTTCAACGCGCAGGCCGATGTGCGGGCGGTCAATCTGCGTTACGAAAAAGGTGTCGCACATTTCGATGTGGCGCTTCAGGCCGAGGGGCGGGTGATCGAGGGTTGCACCCTGCCGATGCCCGGTGATCACAATGTCAGCAATGCGCTGAGCGCGGTCGCGGTGGCGCGGCATCTGGGCATGAAAGCCGATGAGATCCGCGCAGCCCTCGCCAGTTTTGGCGGCGTCAATCGGCGCTTTACCCGTGTGGGTGAGGTGAACGGCGTGACCATCATTGACGATTACGGCCATCATCCGGTCGAGATCGCCGCCGTGTTGCGCGCGGCGCGGCAGGCCACGGCTGGCCGGGTGATCGCCGTGCATCAGCCTCACAGATACAGCCGCCTGTCGAACCTCTTTGACGATTTCTGCGGGTGCTTCAACGAGGCCGATGTGGTGGCCATCGCCGAAGTCTATGCTGCGGGCGAAGACCCCATTCCGGGGGCAAGCCGCGATGATCTGGTGGCTGGCCTCATTCGGCACGGCCACAGGCACGCCCGCGCGATCCGGGACGAGGACGATCTGGAACGCTTGGTGCGTGAACAGGCGGGGCCGGGGGATATGGTGGTCTGTCTGGGGGCGGGCACGATCAGCGCATGGGCCAATGCGTTGCCGGCGCGGCTCGAGGGATAGAGGCGTGACCGCGATCGCCAAACGCAGGATCGGGCTGGCGGTGCCAAGCCCGACTTGGTTTTTGGCGGTGCCGGTGTTTGGTCCGGTTGTGGCATGGGCCGCCTTGGGGGTGAACCCTGGAGGGCTGGGATGACGATTTCTCTGATTTTTGCCTGCATTTGGGCCATTGCGGCGAATGTGTTGGCGATGCTGCCAAGCCGCAACAATTATTGGCGAAGGGCCTATATGCTGATGGCGCTTGGGGTGCCGATCCTGGGCTTTGTCACATGGCAGAACGGACCCTGGATCGGTCTCTTGGTCTTGGTGGCCGGGATGAGCGTGCTCCGCTGGCCGGTGATCTATCTCGGGCGGTGGATTCGGAGGAAACTGGGCTAGGGTGGCGCGCGGGTCTTTACCTTGGGCGCGGCAAAGGGCAGAAGCGCCGTCATGATGGATATGCCACAAACGCGGGGCGCATTGACCCCTGACAGGCCCTTGGCCGATCTGACTTGGTTGCGTGTGGGCGGCCCTGCGGATTGGCTGTTTCAACCTGCGGATCTGGCGGATCTGATGGGGTTTCTTGCGGGGCTGGATGCGTCGGTGCCGGTGTTTCCAATGGGGTTGGGCAGCAATCTCATCGTGCGCGATGGTGGGCTGCACGCGGTGGTGATCCGGTTGGGGCGCGGGTTCAACGCTATTCGCGTTGAGGGGCAGCGCGTCATTGCCGGGGCGGCAGCACTTGATGCGCATGTGGCGCGGCGGGCGGCTGAGGCTGGGGTGGACCTTGCGTTCCTGCGCACCATTCCAGGCAGTATTGGTGGGGCGGTGCGGATGAATGCAGGCTGTTATGGCTCTTATGTGGCGGATCATTTCATCGAGGCACGGGCCGTGACGCGGGGCGGTGAGGTGGTGACGCTATCGCCCGATGCGCTGCAATTCGCCTATCGGCACAGCGTTTTGCCGGAGGGGTGGGTGATCATCGAGGCGACGTTCGAGGGCGCGCCGGGCGATCCGGCGACGCTGGAGGCCAGAATGGTCGAACAGATCGCCAAGCGCGACGCCACACAACCCACCAAAGAGCGCAGCGCGGGCAGCACATTCCGCAATCCGGCCGGGTTTTCCTCGACCGGGCGGGTGGATGATGTGCATGACCTCAAGGCGTGGAAGGTGATCGACGAGGCAGGATTGCGCGGCGCGCGGCGTGGTGGCGCGAAAATGAGCGAGATGCACCCCAATTTCCTGATCAATACGGGCGGGGCCTCTGCCGCCGATCTTGAGGGGCTTGGCGAAGATGTGCGAAAAAAGGTTTTTAAAATGCGTGGAATAGAGTTAGAGTGGGAAATCATGAGGGTCGGCGAAACGGCTCCGGGCGCAAGCTCTCAGGCAGACTAACAAAAACAAGACGACAACAGGGCCGGAACACCGGTCCGGGACATTGAGGCACATGGTGGTTGGTTCGAGCAGAACAACCCCGAAAGTGGCGGTGATCATGGGCGGCCCCTCGGCGGAGAGGGATGTGTCGCTCTCTTCAGGGCGTGAATGCGCCGTCGCGTTGCGGGAAGCAGGGTTTGAGGTGGTCGAGGTGGATGCCGCGACCGACCTCTGCGCGCGTTTGCAAGAGATAAAACCGGACGTGGTATTCAATGCCCTGCATGGGCGTTGGGGCGAGGATGGGTGTGTGCAGGGCATGTTGGAGTGGCTCGGCTTGCCCTATACCCATTCGGGGGTGCTGTCCTCGGCGCTTGCCATGGACAAGGAACGCACCAAGGCGGCGTATCGCGCGGCGGGTCTGCCGGTGGTGGACAGCGTGCTGGCGCGGCGCGATGAGGTGCGCACACGGCATGTGATGCCGCCGCCCTATGTGGTCAAGCCGTATAATGAAGGCTCTTCTGTGGGCGTCTATCTGGTCGAGACCGGGGCAAACCGGCCGCCTGTGCTCTCTGATGACATGCCCGAGGTGGTGATGGTCGAGACCTATGCGCCGGGGCGTGAACTGACCACAACGGTGATCGGCGACCGGGCGCTTACGGTCACGGATATCCTGACCGAGGGCTGGTATGACTACGATGCCAAATACAAGCCCGGTGGCTCGCGTCATGTGGTGCCCGCCGAGGTGCCGCAGGAGATTTTTGACGCCTGTCTTGACTATGCGCTGCGGGCGCATGCGGTTCTGGGCTGCCGGGGTGTCAGCCGCACCGATTTCCGTTGGGATGAGGCGCACGGTCTTGCCGGTCTGATCCTCTTGGAAACCAATACCCAGCCGGGCATGACGCCGACCTCTCTGGTGCCGGAACAGGCGCAGGCCTTGGGCATTTCCTTTCCCGAATTGTGCCGCTGGATGGTGGAGGATGCATCATGCAACCGGTGATCCCGCGCGCCGATCCCGCGCCCTCTCGCCTGTCCTACCGGCTTCAGCGCCTGATGCTGACGCCGCTTTATCGGCGGCTGATCCGCTTTGGCCTGCCGATGTTGGTGGTGACGGCGGTTGTGGGTGGTTATCTGAGCAGCGAGGCGCGGCGCATAGCATTGGTCGATCAGTTTGCGGAAATCCGCCATCAGATCCAAACCCGGCCCGAGTTCATGGTCAACCTGCTGTCTGTCGAGGGCGCGAGTGCCAGCGTGCAAGAAGATATACGCGATATCTTCCCCTATGATCTCCCTGCAAGTTCGTTTGACCTCGTGCTCGACGACATTCGCGTGATGATCGAGGAATTGCCAGCTGTGGCGCGCGCCGAGGTGCGCATCCGCCAGGGCGGTGTACTGGTGGCCGAGATCACCGAGCGGGTTCCCGTTGCCCTCTGGAAAACGCGCGATGCGCTCAACGTGATCGACATCGAGGGGCAAGTGATCGGTGTCGTTTCCGCCCGGTCCGAGCGCGCCGATTTGCCGATGGTGGCGGGCGATGGCGCGCCTGAACAAGTAGCCGAGGCAATTGAAATCCTGCGGGCGGCGGCCCCTCTTGGCATGGGCATGCGCGGTCTCGTGCGGATGGGCGAACAGCGGTGGGATCTGGTTCTGGCGGATGGCAAGCGCATCCTTTTGCCCGAGAGCGGGGCGGTGCGTGCGTTGGAGCGGGTGATCGTGCTGCACGGGGCACAGGACATGCTGGAGCGTGATCTGGCCTTGGTCGATATGCGCATAGCGGCGCGCCCGACGATCCGCCTGAATGAGAATGCCATGGAAGACTGGTGGACGATAACACAAATGAGTTTGGGGACGAACTGAACCATGATCGAGCTCTACGAATCCCAACGGGCGATGCGCAACATGCGCAAGGCGGCGATGCAACGCGGTGTTGTCGCAGTGCTGGACGTAGGCACCTCCAAGATCGCTTGCCTGGTGCTGCGTTTCGACGGAACCGAGCGGCTGAACGAAGCCGAGGGCATTGGCCGGATGGCGGGGCAGGCCGGGTTCCGGGTGATCGGGGCGGCGACGACACGCTCGCGCGGGGTGCGGTTTGGCGAGATCGACGCCATGGCCGAGACCGAGCGCGCCATTCGCACCGCTGTTCAGGCAGCGCAGAAGATGGCCAATATGCGCGTCGATCATGTGATTGCCTGTTTTTCGGGTGCGGGACCGCGCAGCTATGGGGTTGCCGGGCAGGTCGAGCTTGAGGGGCACACCGTGAGCGAGCAGGACATCAGCCGCGTACTGAGCGCCTGCGATGTGCCGGATTTCGGCGAGGGGCGCGAGGTGCTGCATGCGCAGCCGGTCAATTTCGCGCTGGATCACCGCAGCGGCCTGATTGATCCGCGTGGCCAGATGGGGCAGGTGCTGGCGACCGATATGCACATGCTGACGGTCGATGGCGCTGCGATCCAGAATCTTGCCTATTGCGTCAAACGCTGTGACCTGGAACTGGCGGGGGTGGCCAGCTCTGCCTATGTGTCAGGGATCGCGGCCCTGGTCGAGGACGAGCAGGAACTGGGCGCGGCCTGTATTGATCTGGGCGGCGGCACCTCTGGCGTGTCGATCTTTATCAAGAAGCACATGATCTACGCTGACAGCGTGCGCATGGGCGGCGATCATGTGACCAATGACATCTCCATGGGGTTGCAGGTGCCGCAGGCCACCGCCGAGCGGATCAAGACATTCTACGGCGGTGTCGTGGCCACCGGCATGGATGACCGCGAGATGATCGAGATCGGCGGCGATACCGGCGATTTTGAGCACGACCGGCGGCGTGTGAGCCGGGCCGAGCTGATCGGGATCATGCGCCCGCGCGTCGAGGAAATTCTCGAAGAGGTCCGCGCGCGGCTGGATGCGGCGGGGTTCGATCACCTGCCCAGCCAACAGATCGTTCTGACCGGCGGCGGCAGTCAGATCCCTGGCCTTGACGGGCTGGCGAGCAAGATTTTGGGGCAGCAGGTGCGGCTAGGGCGGCCCCTGCGGGTACATGGTTTGCCGCAGGCGGCGACCGGGGCGGGCTTTGCCAGTGCCGTTGGCATGTGTCTATTCGCGGCCAACCCGCAGGATGAGTGGTGGGATTTCGAGATCCCCGTGGATCGCTATCCGGCGCGGTCGCTGAAGCGGGCGATGAAATGGTTTCGGGACAACTGGTGACCGCAAGATATGGCGTCATCGGCGAAATCCCGCGAAAAAGGCTGTAAATAAGGCCATATTTAGTGGTCATACCGGCTTTTTTAGGTGACGATTGAGTTAACCATCGGTAAGAATGGGACCAATCAGGCGGAAAACAGCCCGCGAATGTGGGCATAAGGACAGGCGGACAAGCTATGACACTCAACCTCACTATGCCCGGACATGACGAGCTGAAGCCCCGTATCACCGTTTTCGGTGTGGGCGGGGCGGGTGGCAACGCCGTGAACAACATGATCGAAAAGCGTCTCGATGGTGTGGATTTCGTGGTGGCCAACACCGATGCGCAGGCCCTGAGCCAGAGCAATGCCGAAAACCGCATTCAATTGGGCGTCAAGGTGACGGAAGGTCTTGGCGCAGGCGCACGGGCCTCTGTCGGGGCTGCCGCCGCCGAAGAGAGCATCGAGCAGATCGTCGATCATCTGGCGGGGGCGCATATGTGCTTTATCACTGCGGGCATGGGTGGGGGCACCGGGACGGGTGCAGCCCCGATCATCGCGCAGGCCGCGCGCGAATTGGGTGTGCTGACGGTGGGTGTTGTCACCAAGCCGTTCCAATTCGAGGGCGCCAAGCGGATGCGTCAGGCCGAAGAAGGCGTTGAGGCGCTGCAAAAGATGGTCGATACGCTGATCATCATCCCCAACCAGAACCTGTTCCGTCTGGCCAATGAAAAGACGACCTTCACCGAGGCGTTCAG
>JBLRXE010000064.1:0-9640 GCA_047920895.1 Roseovarius sp. | reverse complement strand
CCAAGGCCATTGCCTTTGCGCGCTGGCCCATAGGGCGACCTGCGCGGGATTTAAAAATCGCCGTGGACATCGGCATCGGTGAGGTTTCCGAGCAAAGTGCGCTGCGCCCCGGTGTGTCGTTGGGGCGCGGCCTCACGCTCTGGGGGCGGCATGGCTGGGCTGCGTTCGACGGGCGGGCGGTGGTGTTTGGCACCGGGCAGGTGACACTGGAGAGCGACATCACACTTGGCCTCGACATCACCGCGCGCGGCAAGATGATCGCACAGCTACAGACCGGACGCCCGGCAGAAGGCCGGGCCTATGCGCGGGTTGCCCCGTCCTATGTCCATGAAACCAGACCCGGCTCACAACTGGAGTTCGGGGTGATTCTGCCGCTGTCGGGCGGGGGGGAGCGGGGGATGAAACTGGGGCTCTGGCGGTCCTTCTGAAACACCGCCAGAGATTTGCATGGCCTCAGAGCGGATCGTCGATCCGGACCCGGAGCACAACGGCCCCCGAAACCGGGCTTGGCCAGCGCAAGTTGATCCGGTCGCGGTTCGGGCCTTGCTGCGCCTCGAAATAGGGCGCGGCATGCACCACCGCATTGGTGGCATTGCGCAGGGGGCCTGCGGGGATCACCGCCTCAACCGTCTGCGCCCAGGCGCCGAACGGCAGGCGCGGCGCGGGCGTGACCACCCAGGTGGCGTTGGCGCTGGCCTCGGTATGCTGCATCACCAGCGGGTTGGCGACCGGGATATCGATATTGTGAAAGCTGTTGTCGGCAAAGGTGACATTGCGCACGCGGTCATAGTTAAGATCGGCAAAGCTGGTATCCACCGTCTCGACCCGGGTAATCGTGCCAATGGCGCGGAACGTATTCCCGGTCACGGTCAGCCCGTCAAGGAAATGCCCCGCGCCATGCGGTTTCACAACGATATAGGTAAACCACGGCGCCATATTGCCCGCAAGAAAGACATTGTCGGTGATGCTGAGCGCGCTGAAGGAAAACTCGCTGGCGAACCCGGGTTCGGGATCATGTTCATTCCCCCATTCAATATAGCAATTGTCGATGTAATTGCCGTTGATGCTCCCGCGATTGTTGATGCGGGTCAGCACGAAACCCGCGACGCGCGCGCCACCTTGCGAACTGTCCCCCTGAAAGACGTGATTGCCCGAAATCAGCGAACTGCTGCCGGCGAGCACCGCAAAATGCCGAAAGAGCACGCTGCGATTGTCGCGGATCTTGAGATCGTTGGCATTGGCGTTGAAACCGATGCTGCGCCGCTCGGTCGACAGCAGCGGGCCTTCGTTCGAGATGAACTGACAGCGGTCGATCATCATGCCCTGATCGCCCTCACCATGGCTGGTGATGCCGCGATCCTTGGGCCGGGTAAAGAAGCAATCGCGGAAATGGTTGGCGGACCCCTGCGGCGGCAAGAGCACCCCGCTGCAATCGCCGGTGCATTGGAAATCGACCTCGGAAAAGACCATGCGCGAGACATCGCCAAAGCCGCTGAAATCCAGCAGGTATTTGAACCGCCGGAAGGTAAAGACCTGCGTGCCCGCCGCATCAAAGAGTGGTTGGCTTATGTCGAGCCGCTGCGCGGCCACGTTTCGGGCGGTGACATAGACCTCTCGGCCCACGCCATTGCCCTCGATCAGCGCGCCAACGGGGATATTGGCGACATTCGCCACGTTGATCAGGCGCTTGGGGCTTGCGATGTCATAGCTGGCTTGCGAGGTGACGACCTCGGTCTGCCATGCGGGACCACCGATGACCGAGAACTGACCGTTCTGAATCACATGGCGCTGGTTGTAGGTGGTGCGGTTGCCCACCGCCGCCGCCATATCGACCGGCGCGCGCAGCGACACCTTGCGCCCGGCCAGATCGAGCGTGACGTGACCGGGGTTGTTCAAAAGCGCCTGATATGCCTTTTTGAAGGCCAGTTCGGTCGTGCCGAATGCGTCGATATAGGCGGGCAGGTCGTAATTCTTGGTCAATGCGAGGATGGCCGCGTCCGGCATCACCAATGTGCCCTCAAAGCGGATGCGGCTCTGGATTGTGGTGCTTTGCCCGAGGAAATACTGGCCCGCAGGCACGATGATCTCACGCCCCTGCGCGGCGGTATCGGCGGCCTCAAAGGCCGCGTGATCGTCCGTCACCCCATCGCCAAGCGCGCCATAGTCGCGCACATCGACCGTGCTGATGACATCGCGCAGGAAAAAACGGCTGACATCCTCGATGGTGATGTCGTCAATGCGCAGCACCCCGCCGCTGGGTCCGGTCAGGTCCAGACCGAAATGGCCGAAAATCGCTGCCCGCCCCCAGGGCATGTCCACGCCCGTGCGCATGCCCGTGCCCACGATGGCCGTCACCTCGACCACCGCGCCATAGGTGGTCAGAGCCACCGCAGGCCCGGTGACGGTGACGTCGGGCAAGGCCGCACCCCCTGCCCCACCCGCGAAGGCCGCAATGCGCACGCTGGGCAAATTGCCGGCAATCGCCTTGATCCGCGCACGGACTTGCAGATAGCAACCAGGAAAAATCGGCGTCTCGCCCATGTAGCGCAGGCGCTGAACGGCCTCGGTCTTTTGCAGTTCCAGCGCGCCGCCGAAATCCTGATCGGCAGGGACAAAGGCCGCGTCGGCGGCATTGGCATAGGTATCAGACCCCGGTCGCCCATCACCCCGCGACCATTGGCCCAGACCGTTTGCGAAGGGTTGCGGCATGAAAACGATGCCGTCGGTGATTGCCTTGTTCATGGATATCCCTTTCCTGTTGCCGCGCCGCATGCATGCGGCCAGTGGCCAGAACGATGGGAAAGGGATGTATCAACGGGCCGTTAACGGCCTGTCATGGCACCGTCACGGTGCCCATATGGCCACCGGCAGTCCGGTCAGGTTCACGCAATTGGGACAACGCGGCATGCCGCAAACGCAAAGAGCCCTGCCGGATGGCAGGGCTCTTGACTGGCGCATCTGCGCGAAATCAGGACGCTTCAGTGATGAACTTGACCGCGTCGCCAAAGGTCTGGATCGTATCCGCCGCATCGTCGGGGATCTCGATGCCGAACTCTTCTTCGAATGCCATGACCAGTTCGACTGTATCGAGGCTGTCCGCGCCAAGATCGTCAATGAAAGAGGCTTTGTCGATGACCTTGTCCTCTTCGACGCCCAGGTGTTCCACAACGATCTTCTTAACGCGGTCTGCGATATCGCTCATGTCTTGTTCCTCGTTTTGTCTTGGGCAGTTTCGCCCGTTGTCTGCCCCCGCCCGGCCCGGGAAGTGGCGATGATTTTGCCCAATGGGCGGTTCTCGACTGCCTTAATACACAGGCCACCGGGAGAATCCGCATATCCCTCCGGCTAATCTCGGTGGCCTATAGCATATGCGCGGGCAATGGCAAATGCTTTCACTCGGGCCGCAGGATGCGACGCGAGCAGGTGCCCGCTCAGTACATCGACATGCCGCCATTCACATGCAGCGTGGTACCGGTGACATAGCCTGCCTCGGGGCAGGCGAGATAGAGAACGGCAGCCGCGATTTCTTCGGGTGTGCCCATGCGGGCCATCGGGATCTGACCATTGAGCGCGGCCTTCTGCTCGTCATTCAGCTTGTCGGTCATTGGCGTGGCTATAAAGCCGGGAGCCACCACATTGGCGGTGATACCCCGGCTGGCCACCTCTGCGGCGATGGATTTGGTCATGCCCACAAGCCCGGCCTTGGCCGCGGCATAATTGGCCTGACCGGGGTTGCCACTCGATCCCACGATCGAACCGATATTTATGATCCGGCCCCACCGCGCCTTCATCATCGGGCGCACGGCACCCCGGCAGAGACGCATCGCCGCCGTCAGGTTGACGTCCAGCACATCGTGCCAATCCTTGTCGGACATGCGCATGAAGAGCTGATCACGGGTGATGCCCGCATTGTTGACGAGAATGTCGAGCCCACCCATGGCGGCGGCGGCGTCCTTGGTCAGGGCCTCGACCGCCTCAGGATCACCCAAATTACAAGGCAGCACATGCGCACGGCTGCCCAGTTCCACCGCCAGCGCGTCAAGCGGTTCCACCCGCGTGCCGCTCAGCCCGACGGTGGCGCCCGCGCCGTGCAGCGCGCGGGCAATCGCCGCGCCGATACCCCCAGACGCACCGGTAACAAGCGCGGATTTTCCTGTCAGATCAAACATATACTGTCCTTTCTTGATGTGCCAAACACCGGATCAGATCGCGGTCAGGCTGGCAATCGCAGCCCGAACATCGTCCGGCGTGCCGATGGTGCGGCAGGTGATGTCGCGCGCAATGCGGCGCACCATGCCCGAGAGCGCCTTGCCCGCGCCGATTTCCCAGATCTCGGTCACGCCCTGTGTGTCCAGATATTGCACCGACTCGCGCCAGCGGACAGAGCCAGTAACCTGCTCGATCAGAAGCGCACGGATCTCCGCCGGGTCGGTCACGGCCTGCGCGCGCACATTGGCCACAAGCGGCACCACAGGCGCATGGATCGAGACATCCGACAGGGCCTGCGCCATCACCTCGGCAGCGGGTGCCATCAGGGCACAGTGAAACGGCGCGCTCACCGGCAAGAGCATGGCACGCTTGGCGCCGTGCGCCTTGGCCAATTCCACAGCGCGTTCTACCGCCGCTTTATGGCCCGAGACCACCACCTGTGCGGGATCATTGTCATTGGCGGCCTGACAGACCTCGCCCTCTGCGGCCTCTTGTGCCACGGCGCGGACGGTCTCGAAATCAAGGCCAAGCAGCGCCGCCATCGCGCCCACGCCCACCGGCACCGCCTGTTGCATCGCCTGCCCGCGGATACGCAAGAGGCGCGCAGTATCCGCGATGCTGATCGCTCCTGCCGCCGCGAGGGCCGAATATTCACCCAAGGAGTGCCCGGCGACATGGCTCGCGACCTTTGCGAGGTCCACACCTTCGGCCTCAAGCGCGCGCAGGGCGGCAAGCGACGTAGCCATGAGGGCCGGTTGCGCGTTTTCGGTCAGGGTCAGCGATTCCTGGCTACCCTCCCAGATCAACGCCGACAGCTTTTGGCCGAGCGCCGCGTCCACCTCATCGAAAACCGCCCGCGCCGCCGGATAGGCGGCGGCCAGATCTGCGCCCATGCCGATCACCTGCGCGCCCTGCCCCGGAAATACGAATGCCCGGCTCATGCCCAGCCCCTCCCTTGAAAAGTGCCCTCCGATACATCGGCGTGCTGCTCAAGGCAATGTATTTGCCCAAGTTTGCCCAAGTTTTCCCAGTGTTTACGCAAACACGCAAAGGCGCAGATGTCCTGTGCGCCAACTGTCATTGCGTCGGTATCAGATGCCGCTAGATTGGCGATGCAACCATGAGGACATCCGCGATGCCACGCAGCAATTCGACCACCAGCTATGGCAGTATCGCCAAGGGCTTTCACTGGCTCACGGCGCTTTTGATCCTCTCAAACCTGCCGCTGGGATGGTATGCAACCGGTGTTGCCGATGCCGTCGCAGAGGCCCCGACCGAAGCGTTGATCACGCAGGCCACCTTGTTGTTTTCAGTTCATAAAACATTGGGGGTGGCGATTTTCTTCGTGGCGATTGCGCGAATTCTCTGGGCCCTGTCACAGCCCAAGCCCGGCTTGCTCAACGGGGATCGCGGGATCGAGGCCTGGGCGGCGGAAACCGCGCATTGGCTGCTTTATGGATCGCTGGTGCTGGTGCCGCTCTCGGGCTGGGTGCATCACGCTGCAACCTCAGGTTTTGCGCCGATCTGGTGGCCATTGGGGCAGAACCTGCCGCTGGTGCCCAAATCGGAAACCCTGGCCAATCTGGCCGCGACCCTGCATTTTGTCTTTGTGATTGTGCTCGCGGGCACGATTACCGCGCATGTGGGTGGCGCGCTCAAGCATCATCTGCTGGATGGCGATGCCACGCTGCGCCGGATGCTGCCGGGGCGCATCAACGCGATCCCCACAGCGCGCCAGCCCAACCACGTTCTGCCGATGGTGACCGCCGTCGCGGTCTGGCTTGGAACGCTGGGGGGGGCTGCGGCGCTCGGTTGGTTCGACAACACCGCGGATGGCCCCGCCACGCTGGCTGCGGTCGAGAGCGACTGGCAGGTGGACAGCGGCCAGTTGCAGGTGACGGTGCAGCAATTGGGATCGGCCGTGACCGGCAGCTTTGGGGACTGGACCGCCGAGATTGCCTATGCCGAAACCCCCGATGAGAATGGCAAGCACGGCGATGTCACCGTGACGGTCAACATCGCCTCACTCGCGCTCGGCTCGGTCACGCAGCAGGCGATGGGGGCGGATTTCTTCAACACGGCAGAGTTCCCGACAGCGGTATTTGCCGCCGAGGTATTGACCACCGAAGCCGGCCAGGTGGCGCGCGGCGCGCTGACGATCCGCGACCAATCTGTGCCGGTCGAGATGCCCTTTGACCTGAGCATCACGGGCGACACGGCCACCGCCCAAGGCATGCTCGCGCTTGACCGGCGCAATTTCAATGTCGGCAACGGGGTGACGGATGAAAAGTCGCTCGGTTTTGGCGTCGATGTCAGTTTCGAGTTGACCGCCACACGCGCGAACTAAAGAAAATTCAGAGAAAGTTGAGTGACTTTCTCGGTTCGAAGTTGCGACAATCAAAGAGTTACAGCGATTTGGTGTTTCAACGAAAACCCAAATCACTTTAATCCAGCTTGCGCGCCTCGTCGATCAGCATCACCGGGATGCCATTGCGGATGGGAAAAGCCAAACCAGCGGGGCGGCTGATCAGTTCCTGCGTCGCCGCGTCATAGTCGAGCTTGGCTTGGGTCTGCGGGCAGATCAACGCCTCGAGCATGCGGCGGTCAAACGCCGGGGGGAGTGGCATGTCATCGGTCATTGCATGATGTCCTCGTTATCGCCGCCACGCAGCACATATTCCATCAGCGTCACCAGAGTCTCGCGCCGGGTGCTGAGCGAGGGCGCCTCAAGCAGGGCTTGTTTGTCCTCGGGCTCAAAGCCCAAAAGCATCGAGAGCGAGTTGATCAACAATTCATCCTCGGCCTCTTTCAGCGACTCCCAATCGGTCTGTAGCTCCCGCGCCTCGAAATAGCGCGCCAGCAATCTCAGAAACGCACGGCGGTCCAAGCCGGGGTCGCTGTCCACCAGCCCCAGATCGCGCTCGAAACCGGCCCAGGACACGCGTGCGCGGCGATAGGGGGTAAATCCCTCGACCTCCTCCAGCACGCGAAAGCGCGACAGGCCGGTGAGCGTGATCATGTACCGCCCATCCTCGGTTTCCGAGAATTGCGTGACGCGCCCGACGCACCCGATCGAGTGAAGCCCGGTGCCGCCCTCGCGCCCCGGCACGCGGTTGGGCTGGATCATCCCGATCAGCCGCCCCGGCGTTTTCAAGCAATCTTCGAGCATCGCGAGATAACGCGGCTCGAACAAATGCAGCGGCAGGCGCGAGCGCGGCAGCAAGAGCGCACCGGCCAGCGGAAAGACGGGGATGATCTCTGGAAGATCGAGCTTGTGTGTCATGCCGCTAACCTAGTCCGCATCGGGGCTCAGGCAAATATCATCGAGGTCAATTTGCGCCGCCCGCTGAGCAGGACCGGATCATTCGGCTTGAGCGCCTCGAAGATGGTGAAAAGCTGGCTCTTGGCCGCGCCATCATTCCATTCCCGGTCGCGCCGGAACATCTCCAGCAATTCGTCCACCGCCTCTTGCACCTGCCCGTCGGCATAGAGCGCCTGCGCCAGATCGAACCGCGCTTGTGGATCTTCGGGATTTGCCTCGACCGCCGCGCGCAATTCATTGACGGGGCCGGCATCCTGTGCCTGCCGCGCCAACACCAGTTGCGCATGGGCCGCATCAATCTCGGCGGCATGGCTGATTTCGGCCGGTGCGCCATTCAGGATTGCTTCGGCCTGATCCAGCTCTCCCAAGGCCATATGTGCGCGGGCAAGGCCTGCGTAGCCACGAGCGTTTATCGGGTCCTCTTGCAGGATCGCGGCATAGGTCTGTGCCGCATCGGCCACGGCGCCGGTCTCCAGCATCTCGTCGGCGGCATCGAGCGCGTCATCCAGCCCGCCATCCGCCTCACCGCCTGCTGCCGCGACGACACGCGCAACGAAGGCCTCGATCTCGGAAGGCGGCAAGGCGCCCTGAAAGCCGTCGATCGGCTGGCCCTGCCAAAAGGCATAGACAGTGGGAATCGACTGCACCCGCATCTGGCCCGCGATCATCTGGTTCTGATCGACATCAATCTTGGCCATCCTGACCGCCCCCTTGGCGCGTGTCACCGCCGCCTCGAGCGCCGGGCCAAGTGTCTTGCAGGGGCCGCACCACGGTGCCCAGAAATCGACGATCACCGGCACGGTTTGCGAGGCGTCCACGACTTCGGCCATAAAGGTGGCCTCGGACACATCCTTGATCAGATCGCCCGCCGTGGCGGCGCCATTGGTTTTGCCCAGTTCCAGCATGTTCAGCCTCCTTGAGGGATTTGCCCCCTATATGAGGGCGCAACGGGCGGAGTCAAAGATCAAATGTCGCAAACACCGGGGCGTGATCCGAGGGTTGCTCCCACCCACGCGCGGCGCGCAGGACACGGCTGGAATGGGCCGAGGCCGCGATGTCCCCGGTGGCCCAGACATGATCGAGGCGGCGCCCCTTGTCGGCGGCGTCCCAATCTGCGGCACGGTAGGACCACCAACTGTAAAGCTGCCCCTCGGGGATGTCGGTGCGCGTCACGTCCTGCCAGCCGCCCGCCAGCATCACATCGCCCAAATGCGCCACCTCAACCGGCGTGTGGCTGACGATCTTGAGGAGTTGCTTGTGATTCCACACATCATCCTCACGCGGGGCGATGTTGAGATCACCCACAAGAATCGCCTTTTCGGGGCGGCTGTCGCGGAACCAGTCACGCATGCCGGTGAGATAGTCGAGTTTCTGACCGAACTTGTCGTTCACCGCCCGGTCGGGCAGGTCACCACCGGCGGGGACATAGAAATTGTGGATCACAACGCCATTCTCCAGCCGCGCCGCCACATGCCGGGCATGCCCCAGATCGGCGAAATCCATGTCGCCCACATCCTCAAGCGGCAGCCTGGACAGGATTGCCACGCCATTATAGCCCTTTTGCCCGCGTGCGACGACATGGCCATAGCCAAGCTCGGCAAAGGCCGCGAGCGGCATCTTGTCCACCGGGCTCTTGCATTCCTGAAGGCACAGGATATCCGGCTGCTCTTCCCGCATCAGCCGCGCCACCAGAGGTTCGCGCAGACGCACCGAGTTGATGTTCCATGTGGCAAGGGTAAAGGGCATGGGCGCTCCGGGGTGTGGGGTTTCTGGGCACAAATGACCGCAGGGCGCGGGCAAGGGCAAGCGGAAATCCGGTCAGTCGGGCGCGGTGGTGACAAACCGCGTCGCCATCGAGAACAGCTCGGCCTGCGAAGATATGCCAAGCTTGGCATAGGCATGGCGACGATGCACCTTGACCGTGCCCTCCGCCAGCCCGAGCTGGATGGCGATGCCGGGGGTGGAATGTCCCTGAAGCACGAGCTGGATCACCTCCGCCTCGCGCGGGCTGAGTTGATCGGTGCCGAAAAGCGCCAGCCGCGCCTGCACGAGGTCGCGCCCGGCGCTCTCGGTCTCGCCCCCTCGCCCCCAATGCCGCCCCACAGACGC
>JBLRXE010000063.1:0-9670 GCA_047920895.1 Roseovarius sp. | reverse complement strand
GTAGAGCTGGTCGACGAGGGCCTCGATACGGTTGTTGTGCAGGTGAAGCGAGTTCACCAGAACCACGATTTCGGACCGAAGCGACTGGTATTCGCGCTCCTCGGTGTCGGAGAAACTGTCACCCTCGTTGAGGGTTGCCGAGATGCGGCTGTCCTGCATTTCGGAAAGGCGTGCAAAGTCGGCCGCGATCCTGTCGAGGGTCTCGAGCACCTGCGGCTTGAGCGAGGCCTCCATCGCGGCCAGAGACATGTTCGAGTGATCGTCCTCGTCCTCGTCCTCGTCGCGCGTGATCGGGTTGCCGTCGGCGTCAAGCTCCGCTTCGCCACCCCGCTGTGCGGAGCCCTCGCTGCCGGCCTCGATGCCGGCCTCTCCAACCACAACCGCCTCGCTCTCGTCGTCCTCGACGGACTGGCCGAAGGTCGCATCGAGGTCGATCACGTCGCGCAGCAGGATGTCTTCGGACAGAAGCTCGTCGCGCCAGATGGTAATGGCCTGGAAAGTCAGCGGGCTTTCGCAGAGGCCCGCGATCATGGTGTTGCGCCCGGCCTCGATGCGCTTGGCGATGGCAATCTCGCCCTCGCGGCTCAATAGCTCGACCGAGCCCATCTCGCGCAGATACATCCGCACCGGATCGTCCGTGCGGTCGAGCTTTTCTTCCTTGCCCGAGCCAAGCGTGATCTCGCCCCGCCGCCCGATTTCGGCAACGGCGGTCGAGCGCCCGTCTTCCTCTTCGGCATCCTCGGCCTCGATGATGTTGATGCCCATCTCCGAGAGCATCGACATCACGTCCTCGATCTGTTCCGACGACACCTGATCCGGGGGCAGAACCTCGTTCAGCTGATCATAGGTGATAAAGCCCTTTTCCCGCGCCTCCGCGATCATCCGCTTGACCGCTGCCTGGCTCATGTCGAGCGAAACCTCGGCTTCCGCTTCCTCTGGCTTATCGTCGTCGGTATCTTTGGCGGCCATGAATGACTCCTCGGCTATGGGCGGGGCGGGCGATTCGGTTGACCCGAATCAATAGCGTGTTCTGTTGATTCGCACACCCGTCTACCCTGATTTCTTCGGCGCTTCCTTACGAAAACAATCATCGTCCCGGTTTAGAAAAGGTTATCTTGTCGAGCAAGGCGTCGAACTGTTGTTTCTCATCACGTTTGATCCGGGCACCATTCTCGCCCAGATCGTATTCGGCCCGGTCCTCCTGCTGGCTGCGCACCGCGCGGTCGCGGGCCTCGGCAGCCTGTCCCAGACGCCATGTCAGCGACTCGTCGGCCAAGCCCTCTATATCCTCGCTCGCCTCGGACATTTCGGCCATCCAGCCGCTCTGCGCCGTGAGCTTGGCCAGTTCTTCGGTCAGGGTCAGGATGGCAAGCTCCTCATCTCCGGGGTGCCGCACCGGCGGGACAAGCGCGACATGGGGCAAAGTCATCAGCTTTTCAAGGGCTCGGGGGCCAATCTCGGCCTCGATCCGGCTGCGCAGGGTCGGAGCACCGCCCGCCGCATGGCGCAGGATCAGATCGCGCAGGCGGGCCATATCCGGACCGCGACATTCGAGCTTTTCGATCCCCGCCTCGAATCGCGCCACCACCGAGGGACAACAGATCAACGTCGCCAGAACCACCGCCTCACGCAATTGGACCGTGCCATCCTCCTCCACCGCGACCAGAAGCGAGGATTTCGTCGCCGCCCGCGCCGGTTCCGGCGGCGGCCATTTGCCGCCGCGCGCGCGCGGGACAAATCCGGTGCTGCGCCGCGGGTTGAAGAGCTGCCACCGCAGGTCCTTGATCGCCTGCCCGTAGTGACTGCGAATCGAGGGGTCACGAATCAGCATGATCTTTTCGCGCAGCACCTTGTCGAGCGCCGCCTTGCGCTCCGGGCTGTCGAAATCACGCCCCTCGGTCTCGCGCTGCCACAAGAGCTGCACCATGGGCCATGCGCCTTCGATGCGGGCCCGCACGGGACCCGCCCCCTCTGCGCGCAAGAGATCGTCCGGGTCCTTGCCCTCGGGCATCAGCGCAAAGCGCAGCGACTTGCCCGCCTCCAACAGCGGCAGCGCCAGATCAATCACCCGGTAGGCCGCGCGCAGCCCCGCCGTATCGCCATCCAGCGCAATCACCGGCTCCGGCGCGATCCGCCACATGAGTTGCAACTGATGCTCGGTCACAGCCGTGCCCAAGGGGGCCACCGCCGCCCCAAACCCTGCCGCGACCAGCGCGATCACATCCATATAGCCCTCAGCCACAATCAACGTCTGCCCCTTGCCCGCCGCCTCGCGCGCAGGCCCGTGGTTGTAGAGCGTGTGGGACTTGTCAAACAGCTCTGTTTCGGGCGAATTCAGATACTTGGCATTGTCATTCGGATCCATCGCCCGCCCGCCAAAGGCAATGCAGCGCCCGCGCGCATCGCGGATCGGAAACATGATCCTGTTGCGGAACGTGTCATAGGGCTTGCCGCCCTTCTGGCTGTCCTTGGCCAGACCGCAGGCTAGGATCATCTCGGGCGCAACGCCCTTGGCCGTCAGATGCTCCCACAGCCCCTGCCAGCCATCGGGGGCAAAGCCCAGATCGAATTGCGCCTGCGTTGCCTCGCTCAGCTTGCGACCCTTGAGATAGTCGCGCGCCGCAGCCCCGGCGCCGCTGCGCAGTTGCAGGCCGAAATACTTGACCGCCTGCTCCATCACCTCGATCAACTGCCCGCGCCGGTCGGCCTTGGCCTGTGCCTGCGGATCGCGCTCGGGCATCGGCATGCCCGCCTCGGCGGCAAGGATTTTCACCGCCTCCATGAACTCGACATTCTCGGTCTCACGGACAAAGGAAATCGCATCGCCCTTGGCGTGGCAGCCAAAGCAATAGTAAAATCCCTTGCGGTCATCCACATGAAAAGACGCGGTTTTTTCCTGGTGGAACGGACAAGGTGCCCACATGTCACCCTTGCCGGGATTGGACTTGCGATTGTCCCACGTCACCTTGCGCCCCACCACATGGGAGAGCGACAGGCGGTTTTGCAACTCGTCGAGAAATCCGGGGGGCAGGCTCATGCCCCTATATTGGGCGCGCGCGGCTCAGAGTCCAGAGGCGGTTACTGCGCCGCGCATTGCGTGACATAGCTGCCCGCCACATCCTCGGCCAATTGCGCCTCATCCAGCGAATAGACCCAATCGACCAAGGGCTGCACCGCCGGCGCATAAAGCGCCATATCGCCGGTCATCTCGGCGGTGATCGCCGTGATCGCGGCAGGGGCCGCCGCGCCCGATTTGCGCGCCTCAACGGCCTGCGCCACGATCTCGCCGGTGGGCGCACACATCGGGTTCTCGGCCACGGCCATCACGGGCAAGAGGCAAAGGGCGGCAATCAGCATCGGGCGCATGGGCGATCCTCTCCTTCAGACCCCGCTGTCATAGGTCAGATTTCCGCCTCTGTCAGCGCCTCAGATGGGGGAATTTTGTCGCGCCGCGACCCGGCGCATCGCGATCTCCACCTCATGCACCAAAGTCGCCGCCATCGAGCGGAATACCATGATCTGCCATGTCTGCGGCCCCAAGCGGCTGATCGACCCGGCCATATGCGCCACATCGGTGCGCGCGGAATGGCCCGGCGCAAAGACGGCATCCCGCAGATCGAGCGGACAGAGCCGCGCCATAACCTCGGCCGCCTGCCGCCCCTCCAGTTGCACAACCGCCCAACCATCCGTCTGATCCGTCAGCGCCGCATGGGCCGCCAAGCGCGCATCGGGGGCAGGCCCGATCAAGAGCGCCATCTCGCGCCCGAACCAGACCGCGCGCGCCGCCCCCTGCCCTGTCACGCGCCCCGGTTCCGGCCATGCCACGCCATGCGCGGCCTGCATCGCCTCGGATAACGCCGCCACCCGCCCCCGATAAGGCGCGAGGGACGTCATCCGCCCCGGCACCACCTCGGTCAGGCGCAGATCGCCCACCGTCACCGGCAAGAGCCCCGCGCAAGGGGTTTGCACCTTGAACTCAGCCACGCAACCTCCCTCCTTCGGGATCAAACGCCACCAGTGGCGTCACTTCGCATATCGTCTCGGACTTGCGCAGGTGATCCACGACGCGCACCCGTTCGCCCATCCGCTCCGGCCCGCGCCGCAGGAACCCGATGCCGGTCACATGCCCCAGCGTCGGCGCATAACAGGCGCTCGTGACATAGCCCTGATCGTTATCGCTTATCGCCTCGGCTCCCTCGTCAAAGATGGACGCCCCCGCCAGCAACTCCTTGACCGCGCCCACCGGCTTCAACCCCACCATGCGCGCGCGTCCGGGGTCGATCAGACCGGGGCGCGTGGCCGCCGCCTTACCGATGAAGTCCTTCTTGGCGCTCATCATCCCCTGCATCCCGATGTCATAGGCGGTCACGCGGCCATGGATTTCGGCATGGGTGATGAACCCCTTTTCGATCCGCAGCACATTGAGCGCCTCAAGCCCGTAGGCCCCGCCACCCATCGCCTCGGCACGCTTGACCAAAGCGCCAAACAGCGCCGCCCCATAGCGCGCGGGCACCGCGATTTCATAGGCATGTTCGCCCGAGAACGAAATCCGAAAGAGCCGCGCCGCGACCCCGCCGATCCGCACCGCACCGCAGGCCATATAGGGAAATCCGGCCTCATCAATCGCTGCCTCCAGCATCCCGTTCAGCGACGCCCGCGCTTGCGGTCCCGCCACCGCGAATTGCGCCCATTGCTCGGTGACGGACACGATCCGCACATCCCATTCAGGGCGCAACACCTGCGCGACAAATTCCAGATGCCGCATCACCTGCCCTGCCGCCGCCGTGGTGGTGGTCAGCACGAAATGGGTCTCGCCCATGCGCGCGCAGGTGCCATCATCCATCACATGCCCGTCCTCGCGCAGCATGAGGCCATAGCGCACGCGGCCCACCTTCAGCGTGGAAAACATGTTGGTATAGACGAAATCGAGAAACCGTGCGGCATCAGGGCCTTGCACGTCGATCTTGCCAAGGGTTGAGACATCGCAGATGCCAACCGATCCGCGCACCATCGCGACCTCTCGGTCACAGGATTGCCGCCAATGGCTCTCGCCTTTCTGCGGGAAATAGCTGGGCCGATACCACAGCCCGGCCTCGATCATGGGCGCACCGCGTGCGACACTCTCGGCATGCGAGGTGGTGCGCCGTTCGGGGGCAAAGCCCTTGCCCTTGCCCCCTGCCCCCAAGGCCGCGATCGGCACCGGCACATAAGGCGGGCGAAAGGTGGTGGTGCCCGTCTCGGCAATGCCCTGCCCGGTCGCATCGGCCAGCACCGCCAAGGCGGCGACGCTGGAATTCTTGCCCTGATCCGGGGCCATGCCTTGCGTCGTGTAGCGCTTCATATGCTCGACAGAGCGGAAATTCTCGGCCGCCGCCTGTACCACATCCTTGACCGTCACGTCGTTCTGGAAATCAAGCCACGCCCGCCCCCGGCCCGGCACCTGCCAGAGCGGAAAGATGTCATAGCTGGCCTCTGCGCCCCTAGGTGCCGCCAAGTCTGGCGCGCGAAACCCGAGGTCGACCGCCGCGCGCGCGCCCTCGGCCAGACCGCTTTCCAGACAGGCATGAGTGCAGAACGCACCCGCCGCCGCCCCTGCCACGCGCATCCCTGGCACAGCATTCTCGGGCGGTAAAAACGCCTGCCGCGCCGCATCCCAGGTGGGCCGCGCGCCCATGTGACAGGCCAGATGCACCGTCGGATTCCAGCCGCCCGACACCGCCAGACACTCCGCGGCGATCCGCTCCTCACCGCGCGACGTGGCAAGCGTCACCGCCTCCAGCCCGCGCCGCCCGCTCGTGCCACACACCTGCGCACCGGGATAGAACGGCACATCAAGCGTGCTGCGCGCATAGGGCCGCGCGTCGATCAGCGCGGCCACATGCACCCCCGCCGCCTGCAAATCGGCCACGGTGCGATGCGCGCTGTCATTATTGCCAAAGACCACCGTGCTCTGCCCCGGTGCCACGCCCCAGCGGTTGACATAGGCCCGCACCGCCCCCGCCATCATCACGCCGGGCCGGTCATTGTTGGCAAAGGCTATGGCCCTTTCCAGCGCCCCCGCCGCCAGCACCGCGCGCCGCGCCACGATCCGCCAGAAACAGCCCTTGGGCGCATGTGGTCTCTGCGCCCCCCCCGGTGCCAGCCGCTCGAGCGCGCCATAGGTGCCGCCATCATAAACGCCGGTCACAGCCGTGCGCGTCATGATCCGCACATTGGGCATCACGGCCAGTTCCGCCGCAATCTCATCCACCCAATCAACGCCAGCCAACCCATCGACCTCTTCGGTCTCGGCCAAGAGACGCCCCCCAAGCCGCGTGTCCTCTTCGGCAAGGATCACATCCGCGCCCGCCTCTGCCGCCGCCCGCGCCGCCATCAACCCGGCAGGCCCAGCCCCGATGACCAGCACGTCGCAATGCGCATGGGCCCGCTCATAACGATCCTCTACCGCCGCACCCGACAACGCGCCAAGCCCTGCCGCACGGCGGATAAGCGGCTCATAGACCCGCTCCCAAAAGGCGCGCGGCCACATGAAGGTCTTGTAATAGAACCCGGCACCCAGAAAGGGCGCCGCAAGATCATTGAGCGCCAGAAGATCCAGCCCCAGCGTCGGCCAGCGGTTCTGACTGCGCGCCTCCAGCCCCTCGTGCACTTCAACCGTGGTCGCCCGCAGGTTCGGTTCCTGCGCGGCACCCCGCCCCACCGTCACCAGCGCACTCGGTTCTTCGCTGCCTGCGGTCATGACACCGCGCGGACGGTGATACTTGAACGACCGCGCCACCATCCGCACGCCATTGGCCAAAAGCGCCGAGGCCAGGGTATCGCCCGCAAACCCCTGATAGGCGCGCCCGTCGAAATGAAAACCCACCGGGCGATTGCGATCAACCAGCCCCTTATCCTCGATCCTCATGCGCCCGCCTCCGCCGCAAGCACGACGCCCAGAACCTCATGCGTGACGGTGTTGCGCGTGACGATCAGCCAGGCCCCGCAACCCTGCTCATGCAGCCACAGATCACGGGTCACGCCTGCCGGGTTGTCGCGGTTGTGGATGTAATCATCCCACGCCGGTGCCCAGACCCCGCCCTCGGGCCGCGCCAGGGCCGCCCCCTGATAGTAGAACTCGCGACGATCCCGCTCGCCGCAGATCGGACAGCCCAGCCTCATCTCACCCGCGCTTTCATCGTTCCATAAATACTCAAAATCCCGCCCTCTCCGCGCTGCTCAATGCAGATTGTGCTGCGCGCCGGTGCCTTCTTCGTCCATCAGCCCCCGGCCCGTGCGGAACCGGTCCAACCGAAATCCCGTGGCGGCGGGATGCGGCCGGTCCGTGGCAATCAGATGCGCCATCGCATCCCCCGAACCCGGGACCGCCTTGAACCCGCCGTAGCACCAGCCGCAATTGAGATAGAGTCCCTCGATCCCCGCATGGTCGATAATGGGCGAGCCATCGGGCGACATGTCCATGATCCCGCCCCAACTGCGCAACACGCGGGCATTGCCGATCATCGGCATCAGCGTCATGCCCGCCTCCATCACATGCTCGACCAGCGGCAGGTTGCCGCGCGCCGCATAGGACGCATACATGTCCAGATCCCCGCCAAAGACCAGCCCGCCCTTGTCGGACTGGCTGATATAGAAATGTCCCATGCCGAAACTGATGACATGGTCGATGCAGGGCTTCAGCCCTTCGGTGACAAAGGCCTGCAAGACATGGCTCTCGATCGGCAGGCGCATCCCCGCCAATGCCGCCACCTGACTGGAGCGCCCGGCCACGACAATGGCCAGCTTCCTGGCCCGGATCGCGCCACGCGTGGTCTGCACACCGCTTACCCGGCCGCCCACGATGTCGATCCCCGTCACTTCGCAATTCTGGATCAGGTCCACGCCCCGGTCGCTCGCGCCCCGCGCATAGCCCCAGGCCACCGCATCATGCCGCGCCGTGCCCGCGCGCCGCTGCAAGAGCCCGCCGTGAATGGGAAAGCGCGCCTGTTCATAATCGAGATAGGGCACCATGCGCTTGAGTTGCGCCACGCTCAGAAGTTCCGCATCGTCGCCCCGGTTGATCATCGCATTGCCGCGCCGGGCAATGGCATCGCGCTGCCCGTCCGAGTGAAACAGCACGATCTGCCCGCGCTGAGAATGCATGACGTTGTAATTCAGATCCTCTTCCAGCCCCTCCCATAGTTTCAGGGAATGGCTGTAGAACTCGGAATTGCCCGGCAGGAAATAATTGGCGCGCACGATGGTGGTGTTGCGCCCCACGTTGCCGCCGCCCAGATAGCCCTTTTCCAGCACCGCGACATTGGTGATCCCATGCCGCTTGGCGAGGTAATAGGCGGTCGAGAGGCCATGGCCACCGCCGCCGATGATCACGACATCATACTCGGGCTTGGGTGTTGCATCGCGCCAATGCGCCTGCCAGCCCTTGTTGCCGGTCAAGCCTTCCTTCAGAACCCGCAGGCCGGAAAACCGCATGCCACTCCCCTTACGCCGATCTGGCGCGACTGAACCAACTTCGCCCATCAATAGCAATGGCAGAGCCGAAGCTCTGCCATCTTTCCCGCCATTTTCAGGCTCATGCGCGACGTCCGGGTCAGAGCCCCATGGCGCGGTAGCTCGCCGCGACCTTGGCGATGGACACGAGATAGGCCGCCGTGCGCAGATCGGCCACATCCTGACGACCATGCCAGACCTCGCGCATCGACTGATAGGCGGTGCGCATCGTGTCATCGAGACCCGAGCGCACCAGTTCCAGCTCGCCCGCGCCACGCAGGTATTTCTGCTTGAAATCGGGCGAGATGTCCCAGGCATCACCGATGCCGCGATTGAGCCGCTCCAACTCGGTCACGATCAACTGATGTCGCGCCTCCTCCTGTCGCCGCCCGATCCGGCCAAAGCGGATATGGCTCAGGTTCTTGACCCATTCGAAATAGGACACGGTGACACCGCCCGCATTGGCATACATGTCGGGGATGATCACCGTACCCTTCTGGCGCAGGATATCGTCGGCCCCCGCCGTGATCGGCCCGTTCGCGGCCTCGATGATCAGCGGGGCCTTGATCTGCGCGGCATTGCTCAGGTTGATCACCCCCTCCATCGCGGCGGGAATGAGAATGTCGCAGGCGTTTTCCAGCACCTTCGCGCCATCCTTGACATATGTGCCCTCGGGATAACCCTCCACGCCATTATGCCGCGCGATCCAGTTGCGCACCGCCTCGACGTTCAGCCCCTTGTCATCCACCAACGCGCCATCGCGCTCGATGATGCCGGTGATGAGGCAGCCGTCTTCTTCGCTCAGGAACTTGGCCGCGTGATAGCCCACATTGCCAAGGCCCTGCACGATCACCCGTTTGCCCTCGAGCGTGCCCGAGAGGTTCGCCGCCGCGATATCCTCGGGATGGCGAAAGAATTCGTGCAGCGCATATTGCACGCCCCGTCCGGTCGCCTCGACCCGTCCCTGAATACCGCCCGCATTGATCGGCTTGCCGGTCACGCAGGCGCGGTAATTGATGTCCGTGGTATTCATGCGTTTGTATTGATCGGCAATCCAGGCCATCTCGCGCTCGCCCGTGCCCATATCAGGGGCGGGCACGTTCTGGGCGGGGTTGATCAGGTCGCGCTTGATCAGCTCATAGGCAAAGCGGCGGGTGATCATCTCAAGCTCATGCTCTTC
>JBLRXE010000062.1:0-9777 GCA_047920895.1 Roseovarius sp. | reverse complement strand
GGCGGATGGCGGGATTTGCGATCTGGCAACCGCCTGGGGGCTGATTTCGTCGGGTCCGGCGCGGCTCTTGGGGCTGACGGATCGCGGCGCGATCCGACCCGGCCTGCGCGCAGATCTGGTGGTCCTCGCGCCCGAGACGCGCCGCGTGGTGGCGACCATGGCTGAGGGGCGGATCAGCTATATGGCGGGTGAGGCGGCAAGCCGCTTTATCGGATAGGCCGCGCGCCTCTTACCCAACCGCCGCCACCAGAAACGCCTCAAGCTGCGCCGGATCAATCGGTTTCGGCAACAGCGCAAGCCCCGCCGCACGACAATGGGCGTGCATATCCGCCGTCAGATGCCCGCCGATGATCCGTGCGGGAATCGCCCCGTGCCGCGCGATGATCCGCGCAATCACATCCGGCCCGTGCACGCCGTCGTCCAATTCGTAATCCACGAGCATCGCATCGGGGCTAAGCCCAAGATCGGCCAATTGCGTCATCGCCTCAAAGAGATTGCCCGCCTCAACCACATCCGCCCCCCAACCGCGCAAGAGCAGGGTCAGGGCATGGCGCAGGTCTGGATCATTCTCGATCAAGAGCACAATCCGCCCCTCAAGCGAATCCCGCGCCCGCACGGCACCGCCACCGCCCCGCGTCTCTGGCCCATTGCGCCCCACGGAGACCAGCGGCACGGTCACGCTGAAACAGGCGCCACAGCCCAAATCCGAGCGCAATTCCAACGGATGCCCCAAGAGCGCGCAGGCCCGATCCACGATAGCCAGCCCAAGGCCCATCCCCTCGGCGGCGCTGACATGCGCATCAAGCCGGTGAAACTCCTGAAAAATGCGGTCCTGATCGGCGGGCGCGATGCCCGGCCCGGTATCGCGCACCTCAAGCCGCAGATTGCGCCCATACCGCCGCGCGCCCACCAACACCCGGCCCGAGGGCGTGTAGCGGATGGCATTGGCGATCAGGTTCTGCAACACGCGCCGCAGGTAACTGGCATCGCTCTCGACCATGGCAGCGCAGGGCACATAGCGCAGATCCAGCCCCTTGAGGGCTGCAATCGGGGCAAATTCGTCGATCAGTTGATCCATGATCCGGCGCAGCGGCACATGGGTCACATCGACCTCGACATGGCCCGATTCCAGCCGCGAAATATCGAGCAGCGCGTCGATGATATCCTCGACGCTGGTCAGCGCCCGCTGCGCCTTGTCCATCAAGACGCGGTGATCGTCGCTGGCCAGTTCCTCTTGCAAGGACGCAAGATAGAGCCGCGCCGCCGAGAGTGGCTGGCGCAGATCATGGCTCGCCGCCGCCACAAACCGCGATTTCGAAGCATTGGCGCGCTCGGCCTTGGCCAAGGCATCCTCCAACTCCAGCGTGCGGTCGCGCACCCGCTGTTCCAGCCGCTCATTGGCATGGGCAAGCGCGCGCGCGGCGGCGCGTTCTGCCGTCACATCCGAGAAACTGATGACAAAGCCGCGATCGGGCATTTGCCGGGCAAAGACATCCAGCGTCTTGTGCTCGCCGCTGCGCATGTAGAACCGCAGCGGTGCGCGCCGGTCCTGTGCGGCGACCCAGACCGCAATGTCATGGGCGCTAAGACCGCCCTCAATCTCGAAATCGCTGCCGATGCGCCGCAGGATGACATCGAACTCGATCCCCACCCGAAACCGCGAAATCGGGATCGACAGCATGCTGCCGGCGTTCTGGTTCCAGCCGCGCAATTGCCCGCTGCGATCAAAGATGCACACCCCTTGGTCAATATGCTCCAGCGTGGCGCGGATCAATTGCGCCTGATCGTCCAAGAGCTTGCCACGTTCGCGCCGCTCCAGCCGGATGATATCGGTGATGTCGGTTTGCAGGATCACCGTCTGCCCGTCGCGGGTGCGATGCTCGCTGACCTGAACCCAGCAATCGCCGGTCAGGTTGAGGTTGAACATCACATGCTTTTCTTGGTGCAACTGCATCCGCCGTGCCGCCCAATCGCCCCGGCTCTGCATGTCGGGCAATTCCAGAAAACGGCTCTGGCTGGCGTGGCGCACATAAGCGGCAAACTCCAGACCGGGGCGCAATTCGGCCACCAGATCGGGCATATACATGCCAAAGCGGCTGTTGTTCAGCACCAGCCGCCCGTCGCTGTCAAAGAGCGCAAAACCCTCTTGGATCGTCTCGATGGCATTGGCAAGGTCCGAGCGCGCCCGCTCTGCCTGCCGGATCGCCTGCGCCAGTTGGGCATTGGATTCATTCAGCAGGTCAAGCGCGTATTCCAGATCGCGGGTGCGTTCGCTGATCTGATCCTCGAGGATCACCGCCCGCTCGAAATGCGCATAGGCGGCGCCGCCGTCATCTGTCACCTGCTCGACCCGGCGCATCAACACTTCGATGATCTTGAGCAGCTTGCCGTTCTGCCGATCCAGCGGGTCGGAATTGTCAATCAGCGCCGCCGACATGGCCTAGCGCCCGATGGGGGGATAGATCGCCACCCCGGTCATGGTCTGGTTGACATGCAAGCCGTTGATCTGCTCGCCGTAGGTGGAAAATCCCACCACGCGGTGCGCGGCCAGAATACGCGAAATCTCGGGTCCGATCTGGCGCTGCTGCACTTCGGTCCGGCGCAGGATGCAATCACAGGCCAGCACCGCAAGCGGCGGCGTCTCGATGCCCAACCCGGCCAGTTCACGCTCCAGATGCGTCGCCATGTCCTGTGACTGCGCGAGGGTCAGAACCAGCCCCTCGTCAATCGCGGAAAAGAATTGCAAATCGCCATTGGCCTCGGCGCGGTGAATGGCGCGCACATGATGCTGGCCGCCGATACGCACCACCACCGGGTTTGCGGCAAAGGTCGAGGGCGTCAATTCATCCATCCGACAACCAAGGATGCGGGCATATTCCTGCGCCGCCGCCTCGGCGTTGATCTGATGCACGATGCGGCGGGCGGGGTCGGCATCCGTCACCACCATGCGCCGGTCGGTGGGCTGGAAATGGTCGAGCCGAAACACCCGCACCGGGCAATCGGTGCGCATGAGACAGACCACGGCGGCATTGCGCAGCGTCACCCCATCACAGGAAATCAGCGTCTGCGCGAACCGCTCGCCATCCGCCGCCGATCCCCCAAAGAGCGGCATCGGCCCAAGCCCCGCCGCGATGGCCGCAACCAGCTCATCCTCCTTGAGCGAGAGACCATCGACCGCGAGAAAGGCAAATTCGTTGGGCAGGCTCTCGCCCGCCTGCGTGGCCAGCCACGCCCGCGCCCGCACCGTCTGGGAGACACAGACGGTGCTGTCCAGTTTCGATAGCGGCGTCACCACCTGCAACACCGCGTGGAAATGATCGGCGGCAAAGCCCACGGCCACGATGCTGCCATCGGCATAGCCGCTCATCCCGATTTCGCCGGCGGTGGTGCAGCCGACACAGCGGCTATCGACAAAGACGCGGACGGCTTCGGCCATCAGCCCTTCGAAATCCGCCTCTGGCGTGACAAAGAACAGAACCAAGGCCAGCCGCACATCGCCCATGGCCCGACGCAGGGTGCCAATGGGGTCGCAGGCATCATGCGGCACCTCGGCACGCGCAACGATGGCGTCATCGCCCAGCATCAGCTCTGACAGGCTGCTGTCCATGGCTCCTCCCCTTGGGGTCCTCCACCCCGGTCAGAGCGTAATCCGCTTACTCCGCCTCGCGCAAGACGTTAGAGAAGCTGGCCATTTGTGCGATCAGCACCGCCTGCGTGCGCGTTTGCACCCCCAGCTTGCGCATGATGGCGGTGACATGGGTCTTGACCGTGGTTTCGGCAATCGACAACTCATAGGCGATCTGCTTGTTCAGCCGCCCCTCGCAGATCAATTGCAAAATACGCGCCTGCTGCCGTGTCAGATGCGCCAGACGTTCGACCGCCTCGTCGCGGTCATTGACCGGCTGCTCTTGCGCCTTGGTCAAAACCACACCTTCCGGCAGGAAAATCTCGCCCGCCGCAATCGCCTCGAACGCGGCACGAAACACCGGTCGCTGGCTGTGCTTGGGCACGAACCCCGCCGCGCCTGCGTGGATCACGGAACAGACCATCCGGCTCTCGGACATGGAGGACACGACCACAATGGGTGTCGCACCCGCCACCGCGCGCAGCCGCGCAAGACCATCCAGCCCGCTCACATCCGGCAAATTGAGGTCGAGAACGATGATATCCGGCGGGCCATTTTCGGCCACCATCGCCAGTGCCTGATCGAGGCTCTCGGCGGTGTCGATCCGCGCGATCCCAGCCACCGATTTCAGCGTCACCGACAGCGCATCGCAAAAGAGCGGATGATCATCCACAATAAGCGCCGTCATAAAACGCGCCGTCCCCGCAGGTGCGGGACGGGTGCCGGGAATATGCGCCGTTTTCGGTGTCATTCGATCATCCTAGCAAAGGCCCACGTCCGGGCCTACTCACACCAAGGTCTGAGGCCTCTCAGCCCCGCCGCCGCATCAGCCCGCGGCCCGGATCATAGCCCCAGAGCGCCAGACCGAGAAACGCCAGACTTGCCAGCGCCGTCCACAACAGCGCCATGCCGTTGAACTGCCCATAGAGCGCAAAGCGGACCAACTCGACCGCATGGCTGAACGGGTTGACCGCGCTGATGTCATGCAAAAGCACCGAGCCCTCAGCCATGCGCGACAGCGGATAGAGCGCGGTGGACATGAAAAACGTCGGAAAGATCACGAAATTCATCACGCCCGCGAAATTCTCCATCTGGCTGATAAAGGACGAAAGCGCCACGCCCAGCGCCCCCAGCATCACCCCGCCAAGGATCAGCGCGGGCAGGACATAGAGATACCCCATCACCGGCATCTTGGTCCCCATCGCCGCCGCAATGCCCAGAAACGCATAGCATTGCAGCACCGACACAGTGGTCCCCGCGAGGATCTTGGCGAACAAGAGCCACCAGCGCGGCAAGGGGCTGGTGAGCAGCAGACGCATCGACCCCATTTCCCGATCATAGACCAGACTGAGCGAGGATTGCATGCCGTTGAACAAGAGGATCATACCGCAAAGCCCCGGCACGATATAGGTCTCATAGGTGATATAGGTCTGATAGGGCGGGATGATCGACAGGCCCAACGCCGCGCGAAACCCTGCGGCAAAGACCACAAGCCACAAGAGGGGCCGCACCAGGGCCGAGACAAAGCGCGAGCGTTGCCGCGCAAAGCGCAATGCCTCACGCGTGACAATCGCTGCCAGCGCGATCATGAGCGCCCTCATGCGGGCGCCCCCGTCAGGCTCAGGAACCGTTCGGTCAGCCCGTCTTGCCCGGCAATCTCACGGGCGATGCCATTGGCCAGCACACAGCCCCGGTGCAGGATCACCAACCGATCCTCGGGCCAGACCTCATCGGTCAGATGCGTGGCCCAGAGCGCGGTCAGCCCGTCATGGGCGCAGAGGTCATGCACATGGCTTGTAATCGCACGCCGCGCCTCGGCATCCAGCCCCACGGTCGGCTCATCCAAGAGCAGAACCGCCGGTTGATGCACGAGCGCGCGGGCAATCTCGGTGCGCCTGCGGTGCCCGCCATTGAGATCGCGCGCCAACTCATCCGCGCGCTCTGCCATCGCCATCCGTTCCAGCGCCGCCTCGATCCGCATCTCCGCCGCGCGCCCAGCCAGCCCGTGCAGCGCCGCGAAATAGCGCAGGTTGCGGCGCACGCTCAGGTCCAGATCCAGCGTCTGTTGTTGAAACACCACCCCGATCCGCGCCAGCGCCTGACGGGGATTCGTGGCAATGTCATGGCCCGCCACCATGATGCGCCCCTCGCGCGTGGTGACGAGCCGTGTCAGCAGCGCAAAAAGCGTCGATTTCCCCGCGCCATTGGGGCCAAGCAGGGCGCAGAACGCGCCCTGCCCCACCTCAAAGCTTACATTGTCCAAGGCGCGCCTGGCCCCGTAGGAAAATCCCAGCGCCTCGATCGTCAGCCCCGTCATGCCGCGTTCCTACCTGCTCCGGGGGCCACCATAGACCGGCGCGATGGCTTGTTGAAGGATGAACGCCAACCGCGCGTCCCCACCAGCCGCTATTTCTCAACCTCGCAAGTCTCGTGGGTCACCAGCGCCATCCGTTTCCGCCCCCCTCACGCAGGAGCGAACAATCCGGCATACTCCGCCCGCAGGATGTTCTTCTGCACCTTGCCCATCGTATTGCGCGGCAACGCGTCCAACACAATCAGCTTGCGGGGATGCTTGAACCGCGCAAGGCTCTTGGCCGCCGCCCCGGCAATCGCATCGGGGTCAAGCACCGCGCCCTTTTGCGGCACGAGAAAGCCCACCACCGTCTCGCCGAAGTCGGGATGCGGCACGCCCACGACAGCACTTTCCAGCACGCCGGGCTGTTCATCCAGCAACAACTCGATCTCCTTGGGATAGATATTGTATCCCCCCGAAATTATCAGATCCTTGTTGCGCCCGACGATCTGCACATAGCCTTGATCGTCAATGAGCCCCAGATCGCCAGTGATGAAAAATCCGTTCTCACGCAATTCCTCGGCGGTCTTTTCAGGCATGTTCCAATAGCCTGCAAAGACATTCGGCCCCCGCACCTCGATGATGCCAATCTCGCCTTGCGGCACTGCGGCCCCCGTCTGCGGATCGGTGATCTTCAACTCCACCCCCGGCAAGGGAAAGCCCACCGTGCCCGCCCGCCGCGCGCCTGCGTAAGGGTTCGAGGTGTTCATATTGGTCTCGGTCATGCCATAGCGCTCAAGGATGCGATGCCCCGTGCGCTCTTCAAACGCCACATGGGTTTCCGCCAAGAGCGGCGCAGAGCCAGACGTAAAGAGCCGCATATGCGCCACCAGATCGCGGGTAAAGCGCGGGTCATCCAGAAGGCGCGTGTAGAATGTCGGCACCCCCATCATGGATGTGGCGCGCGGCAATTGCGCGATCACCTGATCCTGATCGAATTTGGGCAGGAATATCATCGCCCCGCCTGCCAAGAGGATGATGTTGGTCGCCACAAACAGACCATGGGTGTGAAAGATCGGCAGCGCGTGCAAGAGCACGTCATCGCGCGTGAACTGCCAATAATCCACAAGAACCTCGGCATTGGACAGCAGATTGCGCTGTGTCAGCATCGCCCCCTTGGAGCGCCCCGTTGTGCCCGAAGTATAGAGAAACGCCGCCAGATCATCCGGCCCGCGCGCAGCGGTCTCGAATGTCTCGGGCAGGCCCTTGGCCGCGTCGGGCAAGCTGCCGGTGCCATCACCATTGAGCGTCATCAAGGCGGCCCCGGCACGATCCGCGATCCCCTGCAATGCCCCCGCCCTGGCCCCGTCACAGAGCAGAACCTTGGCCCCGCTGTCGCCCACGAAATAGCCCAACTCATCGGCAGTATAGCCCGTGTTGAGCGGCAGAAACACGATGCCCGCCTGCACACAGGCCGCATAGACCGCCAGCGCCTCGGGCGATTTCTCGACCTGCGCCGCAAGCCGGTCGCCGGGTGCCAGCCCGGCCCCGCACAGCGCATGGGCATAGCGCGCCGCCAGACGCAGGAACGCATCATAGCTGACCACCGCGCCATCTGCCAAATGCAGGAACGGCGCGCTTTGGCCGATATGGCGACCGAACAGGTTATCGTAGAGGGGATTGGCCATGGCTCTTGTCCTTCACTCGGTCTTTTTCGCGGCGGCGACAGCCAGCGCCGTCACCTCGGCAGAGGCGGCAATCACCCCCGCCCCGGCAAATCGTTCATGGTTCTGCGAAATCTGCGCGCGGTCGTAAAGGTAATTCACCATCACCCCGCCCGATTGTTTTTGCCCGTTGGGCGAGAGATCGGCCCCGGCATGAATGGCATGCACCGAGGCGCCGTTGCCCAGATGGAACCGCGCCACCGGATCATGGGGACCACCATCGTCCCGCTTGGCCTTGAGCAGATAGTGTGCCGTCACCGCGCGGCGGGCCTCTGCCTCCTTGGGCAGTGCCGCGCCACTCTCCTTGAGCCAGCGCGTCAGCCCCGGAATGGGCGACAGCGTGACAAAGGTCTTGAGCCCCGGCAATTCCTGCGACAGATCCGCCACAACCTGCTTGATCAGCGAATTGCCAAAGGAAATTCCCGCCAGCCCCGCCTGACAGTTTGAAATCGAATAAAACACCGCCGTATCCGCCTCATGCGCGCCGATCACCGCGCGATCTTCGGACAGAACGTCATGGATGGCGCCCGGAATCCCTCGGCTCAGCGCCACTTCGACGAAAATCAACGGCTCGTCGGGCATCGCCGGGTGAAAGAACCCGAAACAGCGGCGATCCTTGGGGGCCAGCCGCAGGCGCAGGTCGTCCCAACTGTCAATCGCATGCACCGCCTCGTAGGCGATGATCTTTTCCAGCACATCGGCAGGCGAGGACCAGTTGATCGGGCGCAGCACCAGAAAGCCGCGATTGAACCACGAGGCAAACAGATGCTTGAGATCAAGATCCACCACCGCCAGCGCCGGATTGCCCTGCGCCAGACGCAAGAGGTCCGCCCGCATCGCCACAAGCTGCGCCGTGGCCCCCGGCACTTGGTTGAGGCGGCGCGCCAATTCTTGGCGTGGCGGCTCAGACGCGGCCATGAAGGCGCGATAGCTACCCCGATCCGGCCCCGCCTCGAACGCATCGAGCGCATTGCGCACGCTCTCGGGATCGACGCCCATGCCGTCGGTCAGGAACCGGAAAAACGCCAGCTTTTCGGCATCGGCCATCCCGGCGTAGCGGTCGAGGATCAATCGCGCCAGCGCCATGCCAGACACTTCGCCGGAACTGCCCATCAGGTCGTGGCACAGATCCTCGATGCTCCGGTTCTTGTGGTCTGGCTCCGATGCGCCGCGATAGCGCCGCTCGAACACCGTGGCCAGCAGATCGGCCAGCACGCTCATCGCATCGTCCCCATGACAAGATCAGGCAACCATGTGGCCAGCCCCGGAAAGAGGCACAGCAGCACAATCGCCAACACCATGCAGCCCACATAGGGCAAGGAGCCATAAAGGATCGTCTTGAGCTTGATGTCCGGCGCGATGGAATTGATGACATAGAGGTTGAGACCCACAGGCGGCGAAATCAGCCCGATTTCCATGTTGATCGTCAGCACGACCGCGAACCAGATCGGATCGAACCCCGCCGTTGTGATGATCGGCAAGAGGATCGGTGCCGCCATCAGGATCACAGCCACCGGCGGCAGGAAAAATCCCGCGATCAGCAGGAACACATTGACCGCCCCCATCAGCACCCAACGGTTCACCTCCAGCGTGCCGATCCATTGCGCGATGGATTGGGTGATAAACAGCGATGAGAGCATATAAGAAAACACACCCGCCGCAGCGATGATGAAGAGGATCATCACGCTCTCGCGGGTGCTGTCACGCAGCACCACCCAGAGCGCCACAGGCGACCACAGCTTGTAGATCACCATGGCAATCACGAGGCACAAGAGCGCGCCCACCGCCGCCGTCTCGGAGGGCGTGGCGATGCCGCCATACATGGCATAGAGCACCCCCACGATGATCGCGAGGAACGGCAACACGCGCGGCAGGATCTCGAGCCGCTCGCGCCAACTATAGCGGCGCCCCGTGAGCAGGGTCATGTCGCCAGACCGCCAAGTCGAATAGAGCGACCACGCCATAAAGAGCATGACCAGCATCAGGCCGGGAATGACCCCGGCCAGAAACAACCGCCCAATCGAGGTTTCCGTGGCGATGCCGTAGACAATCATCGTGACCGAAGGCGGGATGAGAATTCCCAATGTGCCCCCCGCCGCAATCGAGCCTGCGGCCACCGCATCGGGATAGCCGCG